>JBAZFE010000009.1:0-23349 GCA_041653555.1 Candidatus Omnitrophota bacterium | reverse complement strand
TTGTTCGTAACGGCTCCCGTACCCAGGGCGCGCGCGTTACCGGCCTGCAAGGTGCCGCCGTCTATTATAGTGGCCCCGGTATAGGTATTGGCGCCCGACAGTACCAGCGTGCCTGTCCCGTCCTTGGTCAGGGCGAATTTACCGGCGCCTCCGTCAGCAATAAGCCCTGAGAATGTAGTCGAGGTGCCGTCGCCGTATCCCAACGGCGTGCTGCCAACCGTCAGGGTCCTATTCGCCGCTCCTGAGTTATTTACCGTGCCCGACCCGGAAAGCGAACCTATCGTCTCGTTAAAATTATTCAAGGACAGCGTTGCTCCAGTAGCGACCGTAACGTCGGACCCGGCGCCGAATGCCTGCGTTGCTATTCCGGCCTTCAATGTGCCTGCATTCACCGCGGTAGCGCCGGTATAGGTGTTCGCGCCGCTAAGGGTGAGGGTCCCGTCGCCGTCTTTAGCCAGCCCGGTTATCGTGGCCATAGCGCCTGAAATATTAATATCCCCGGCGCCGTCCAGCGTGAGGCCGTATGCGCCGCCAATCGCGCCGCTAACGGTAAGATTGCCGTTATCCGAGTAGATGGTCGTATCTCCCGCCTGCGTTATAGACCCGGAGATGGTATTATTGTCACCTGTGCTGACTATAGCGCCATAAGCACCGGGGCCGTGCCCCTGCACCGATATGATGTTGTTGTCGAGGGTCACGTCCGTGGTGTCCTCGTCGAGAACCAGCGTGGCATTGTCGGCAATAGTCACATCACTGCACGCTCCAAGCGCGTCGGCGCTGCTGGTGACAATACCGCCCACATTGATGATCGTGCTGCCTGTATATGTATTCGTCCCGGAAAGGTATAAGCCGCCGGTGCCGTTCTTTATCACGCCGCCGGTGCCTATGCCGATCACACCCTGGACGCCGATATCGCCCTCGCCGGTAAATGTCAGGTCATAGTTAGACGTGCTGGTGATGTTATTGGTTATGGCCAGTATGCCGGAGATGGATCCGATCGTCGTGTCCGCGGTCGTTGATATCGCGCCAGAGAGTGTATTGCTCCCCCCGGCATTATTTATCGCCCCTATGCCCGTATTACCGTCGCCGGCCACGTTGATGCCGTTAGGCAGCGTTACGCTTCCTGTGTCGTCCCCGACCGTCCCGAGAAGCAGGGAACCGCCGTCGTTGACAGTCACGGCGCCGGTACCAAGAGCATCATCTACCTTAGCGTCTATAGCGCCGGCATTGATCGTAGTGCCGCCTGAGTAGGTATTTGTGCCTGTCAGGTTAGATACTCCTGAGCCGTTATGCGTAACTATCAGGTTTCCGGTCAGGTTAGGCGCAAAGGTATAATCTTCGTTGTTATGGTTGAAATCGAGCGTCGGAGTGCCGTCATCGCCGGTGATCTCGGCGGCATTTATAGTTCCCGCTGCGGCGCCATTTCCGATATGGAGGATACCGGAAGAGCCGGCCTCATGGCCGATACTGATCAGCCCTGAACCGCCGCCGATGGTTAAGGCTCCTCCGTCGGAGACCGTAAGGGTTCCATCGCCGGAATAGCCGACATAGAGGTCTCCGGCATTAGCCCAGGCAGAACCGGAGCCGGTGACGGTGGCGGTGCCGGTAGCGTCGGCGCCATAACCGATGAAAGCGATGGCGCTGCTCACGTCGCCGCTTGACTGCACATTCAACGTTCCGGTGTCCCACATTCCGACATACAAGTTACCGGTAGTTGTTAAGGTGGAACCGTCGCCGGTGACGGTGGCGGTACTATCAGAGCCGGAGTTAGAACCTATGAAACCCGTAGCGGCAATCACATCGCCGCCGGCGGAGATATTCATCGTGCAGTCGCCGCTATAACCGATATACATATCGCTGGTGGTCGTAAAAGATGAGCCGGAACCGGTGACGGTGACGGTACTCGTTGAGCTGGCATCAGTACCGAGGAAACCGCTGCTGCCCCTCACCGAGCCGCCGGCGGAGATAGTAAGGGTTGCTTCGCCGGCATCACCGATATACATATCGCGGACTGATAAAGTCGAGCCGGAACCGGTGACGGTAATGATACCCGTAGAACCGGCGTCATGCGCAACATACAGGTCGGTAGTATCTGTGACTACGCCTCCGTCGGAGACCGTAAGGGTTCCGTCGCCGGAATAGCCGACATTAAGATCGGCGGCATTTGCCAGGGTTGAGCCGGAACCGGTGACGGTCAGGGCGCCTACGGCGTCGGCGCCTTCGGAGGCTATAAATATCCCTCCGTTCGATACCGCAAGATCACCTCCGTTGGAAACCGTCAAAGCACCCGTGGTGGTCTTGCCTATGACCACCCCCCATGTATTTGTCCAGGTAGAACCTGAACCTATGTTCAGGACACCGGTAGTCGCCCCTGCAAAATCGGTCCAGCTGGTGCAGCCGCCGACGTAATTCGTGAGCGTAACATCATAGTTGTTGAGGTCGAATACCGTTTCGAATCCCAGGGACGTGGTGTAACCGGTCAGGTCTATAGTGCCGGAGGAAGAGCTTTCGTTAAAAGTAATACTGCCGGATACACCGCTTAAATTCAGTCCGTTTATCGCGGTGCTAAGCGAGCCTGCTCCGCTGGAATCATAATTGGTGACGGTGAACGGATCCGCGTAGACGGAAGCAAAGGAAAAAATGGCGCCGAAACCGAGCAATAAGCAGAGAGTTTTCACATGGTTGGAGGTCTTTTTGTGTGTACGCATAGTATCCTCCATTCTTTTGGCTGTCGCGTTGATAACGGATGTATTATAGCCACAATATCCTGCCATATCAAGGAATTTGCAGTTCTAACGGACAGGCAGGTTATTTACTCTTCGCCAAATTTGCGCTTGGCGGCATCATATTCCGTCATAGCCGCATCAAGCTGCGTATAGGAGAGGTCTATCTTATCCAGGAGCGCTTTGAGCTCCCTGCCGATCTCGCTCCTGCGGAGAGCCCCCATGCCGCCTTTTTGCGCAGCCGTCATAAGCTCCCGGTTAAGCGCCTTAGATTGGGCTTCAAAAGTCGTTATCTCATGCTCCAGGCTCTTGATCTTCTCTTCGAGAGGCCTAAAAGCCTTGGCCTTCATCACGTTAAACTCGGCGCGGGCCTTTCTCTCCATTTTGCCGGTGTGGCCTTTCACTTTGATCTCCGGCGAAACTTTTTCCGGAACAGCAGCCTCGACACCTTCATCCCAGCCTATGCTCTCTAAGAACTCTTTGTAACTGCCATGATAAAAAAAGGCTTTGTCATTCTTGAAAACGATCAGTTTCGTCGCAACCTCATGAAGAAAATGTTCGTCGTGCGCCACTACGAGGGCGGCGCCCTCGAAATCCCTTACGGCATCCGTCATCGCCTGGCAGGACTCGATATCAAGATGATGCATGGGCTCATCCAGGAAAAGAAAATTGGAAGGCGCTGTAAGAAGCTTGCCTAAAAGAACGCGGCTTCGCTCCCCTCCCGAAAGGACGCCGATCCTTTTTTCGGCATCGTCTCCGGAAAACATCATGGCGCCGCATATCCCGCGCACACGCGACCTGTCAAGGTAGGTGCCGCTTTTGGCTATTTCCTCTTCCACGGTAAGGTTATCATCGAGATCAGCGGTATTTGCCTGCTCGTAATAGGCCGTCAAAGCCGCTGTGTGCATCTTGACACTGCCGCCTACGGGCTTAAGCCTGCCTGAGAGAAGTTTTAAAAGTGTGGTCTTGCCTTTTCCGTTCTTTCCTATAATACAGATCTTGTCGTGCCTGTTTATGGCAAAGGAGAGGCCGCTTATCAGGTAGGGCTCCTGCCCGTTATATGAGAACGCGAGGTCCTGCACATCCATGATCTGCGGAACGCGCAACTCCTCATATTTGAACGAAAAGGAGAGCGAGCGAATCGAGCTTAGCTTTTCCGCCTGTCCCATCTTCTCCAGCCTTTTTATATTCGACTGGACCATGCTGGCAAGATTGGCCTTGGAACGGAACCTGTTAATATACTCCGTCAACTGCTCGCGCTTCTTCTCATTCTCAAGCCGCTTTTTTTCATAAATTTCTTCGTCGGCGCGCAGCTGCGCGTAGTATTTCGAGGTAGAACCCTTGATCTTTCTTACCTTGCCGCGGTGTATGCCTATGATATGGGTCGTAACGCTGTCTACGAGATCCCTGTCATGGCTTATCACGATGAGTTCGCCCTTCCACGACCGGAGGAACTTCTCGATCCATCTGATAGAAACAATATCGAGGAAGTTTGTGGGCTCATCCAGAAGGAGCATATTGGGTTCGGAGACCAGGACCTTGGTAAGGGCAATGCGCATCTGGAAACCCCCTGAAAATTCCGAAGGGTTTCGCTTAAGGTCCTCTTTGCTGAAACCGAGTCCCGAAAGGGCCTTCTCTACCTTCCATTCGGCAGCCAGGTCTTCCGGTTTCAGCCCTTCGCAACCCTCCTCCAGTACGGTAGGCTTGGTAAAGTTTAAGTGCTGCCCAAGGTATCCTATTGAATAGTTTTTGGACTTAAATACTTTGCCGTCGTCGGGTTCTTCTTCCCCGGTTATCAGCCGGAATAGCGTGGTTTTCCCGTGGCCGTTACGGCCCACGAGACCTACCCGTTCACCAGGGAGAATATCAAAGCTGACGCCCGAGAACAATTCCCGGCCGCCATATTGTTTAGTTAAATCCCTTATCGATATCATATAGTAAAAGGACCCAGAATTTGTGCTATATTTCAATTTCCGCGCATATTATATCCGTATCTGATTTCTAAGACAATCGAATAATTATTGTTTATCCCGGCGCGACTTGATAGAATAATGGCAGATATGGACAAGATAAAAGTCGGGGTCATAGGGGTAGGCCATCTGGGCCAGCACCACGCGCGCATCTACGCCGGTATCGAGGGCGTGGAGCTCGCCGGCATCTGCGATGCCGATATAAGGCGCGCGAAGGAATTCGCCAAAAAATACAAGACGACCGCGTTCTCCGATTATAAGGAGATGTTCGGCGTCATCAACTGCGCCTCGGTGGTGGTCCCGACCGGGCTCCATTACCATGTCGCAAAGGACTGCCTGCAGAACGGCATATCCGTCCTGATAGAAAAACCGATGACGAAGTTCGTCGGGGAGGCCGATGACCTGCTGGAGATCGCGAAGCAGAAAGGCCTGACGATCCAGGTAGGCCACATAGAGAGGTTCAACGCGGCCGTAATGGCCCTCGACGAGATCCCGGGGAATGTCAGGTTCATAGAATGCCACCGGCTCGGGCCTTTCAAGAAGCGCGCGCTCGACGTCGGCGTCGTCCTCGACCTGATGATCCATGACATTGATATCATACTTGCGCTCGTGAAATCGGAGATCGCCTCGATAGATGCGGTAGGCGTCAATATACTTACGGATCATGAGGACCTCGCGAACGTCAGGATACGGTTCAAGAACGGCGCCGTGGCGAATTTGACGGCAAGCCGCGTGACCGACAAGGAGATGCGCAAGATCCGCCTCTTCAAGGACGACTGCTATATATCACTCGATTATGTCAAGCAGGAGTCGGTCATATACCGCAAGATAAACAACAGGATAACCGGAAAGCTGATCAACATCAAAAAAGAAGAGCCGTTAAAGAAAGAGCTCGAATCGTTCATCGCGTGTTTGAAGGCCGGCGAGCGCCCGCTCGTCTCGGGCGAGGAAGGCCGCGACGCGCTCAAAATCGCGCTGCAGATCGAAGACGCTATTAAAGATAACCTGAAAAACAATGCCTAAAAAGATATTCATTATCGCCGGTGAAGCCTCCGGCGACCTTCATGGCTCAAACCTTGTACTTGCGCTCAAGGGCCTTTCCCCCGATACGATATTTTCCGGGATGGGCGGCCCGTTGATGTTAAAGGCGGGGGTCCGTTCCTTCCAGGATATAAGCGAGCTCTCCGTCATAGGCCTCGGCGAGGTCCTAAGCAGCCTCGAGAAATTCAAGTCGGTCTTCCGGATGCTTGTCGAAAAACTTGAAGAAGAAAAACCCGACTGCGTGATCCTTATCGATTATCCCGAATTCAACCTGCGTTTCGCGCGTGAAGCGAAAGAACGCGGCATACCGGTCATCTATTACATAAGCCCGCAGATATGGGCCTGGCGCAGGGGCCGCGTAAAAATCATAAAGCGGTTTGTCGACAAGATGATAGTGATACTCGGGTTCGAAAAAGATTTTTACGCGAAATACGGCGTCTCCGCGGAATTCGTCGGGAATCCGCTGCTCGATTCCGTCAGGACGCTCTGCCCGAGGGACGAATTCCTGAGGCAGCACGGCATGGATATCTCGAAGAAGACCGTCGCTATCCTTCCCGGTTCCCGCCGCGGGGAGATCGAAAAGAACCTTCCGGTAATGGCGGAGGCCGCGGAGATGATCAAGGGGAAGTTAGGCGGCGGCGTGCAGTTCATGGTCGCGAAATTCGGCGGGGAGTATAACATTTATGATTGCATGAACGCCGCGGACGTTGTCCTTGTGGCATCGGGGACCGCAACGCTCGAGGCCGCTATACTTGAAAAACCTATGATAGTAGTCTACCGGGTATCTTTCCTCACCTGGCTGTTCGGGAAATTACTGGTAAGGATACCGTTCATCGGGCTTGTGAATATAGTGGCCGGGGAAAAAGTCGTTCCGGAATTCGTCGGTTTCCGCGTCGAACCCGGGAAGATCGCTGATGAGGCCGTATCGATACTCCTCTCCCCCTCCCGCAGTAAAAGCATTAAAACGCGCCTGGCGGCAATAAAGGGCAAGCTGGGAATGCCCGGCGCAAGCAAACGCGCCGCGGAAATAATCAAAAATAGTATTCGGCTAGAAGCTCGACCGGGTGGATGACCTTTACGGGCGTGAACTGCATTATCTGCGTCTTGCATGAGCCGCAGCCGGTCACGACATAATCCGCGCCGGATGACTTTATCTGCTCGAATAGCCTCTTCCCTATAGACACCGACAGGTCGTAGTTCTCCCCTTTGAGGCCGAACGTGCCGGCCATGCCGCAGCAGGAATCGTCTATCTTTTTTATCGAGATGCCGGGGATAAGCTCTACGAGCGGCTCCTGGAGCCCCCCGATCTCCTGCGCCTTTAGGTGGCACGGCGTGTGGAAGACGACGGACTTGTTGGATGATCTGAAATTTGTGTTCATCTCGCCTTCGTTGAGGAGCACCCAAAGGTACTCGTGTATATCATAGGTGTTCTGGGCGATAAGCACCGCTTCGGGCGTCGACAATAACCTCGGGTAGTCTTCTTTGAGGGCCAGGCCGCAGCTCGGGCAGCTCGTTATTATGTCATAACCGGCCTTCACCATTTCGTAGAGCTCCTTGATGTTCGCGGATATCTCCTTCTTTGTCCCCTCGACGTTCCCTGACGAGATGCCGGGCATGCCGCAACATCTCTGCCCGGCCGGGACGACCTCAATATTATTCTTCTGGAGCACCTTCAGCACCGCGGCGCCTTCGCCGTCGGCGCCGAAGAGATCGACGTAACAACCGGAAAAATAGACGGCCTTTCTTTTAGGGTTCTCCACTCGCGCTGACGCGGCCAATGACCTGCCGTCCGGTGCGGGCAGGGTCCTCCTGCTGTCCACGCCCAGGACAAGTTCGGCCAGGAACTTGCCGGGCGCCGAACGGAATACCGCCCCGGCAATGCCCGGCGCCTTCGCCGATATAGAACCAAGCAGGCGTATCTTCTCGAGCACCGCCTGCGAAAAACCTACCCCCCATTCCCTTACGTATATCTCTTTTGCCATAGAACATACCTGCGATACATCCGCGCCGGTCGGGCATTCGACGCGGCACGACTTACAATTAATGCAGAGGTCGAACAGGGCCTTGATGGCGGGGTCCCGCAGCAGTCCCGCGTCGAGCTCGCCTGCCATTATGCCTTTTATCACGGCGGCCTTCGCGCGCGGGGACGCGAACTCCTGCGGCAGCGCGATGTTCACAGGGCAGGTTTTCCTGCAGAGGCCGCACGCATGGCACCTTTCGATCTCATCCCTAACAGCCTCCGAGTCGAAGGCCGAACCGGTCACGGCATACTTCGTATCCGCGTCATATACGAGGTCGTGCGCGACCTTCTCGTCCTTGCCTATCTTCTTTCCGGGATTCAGTATGCCCCTCGGGTCGAATATGTCCTTTATCGCGCGGAACATATTATAGAGAGGGCCGTACTGCTTCTTCATGTACGGCACGCGCAGTATCCCGTCGCCGTGCTCGGCCGATATGGAACCGCCGAGGGCTATGACCATCCTGTAAAAATCGTCGGCCATATTGTCCATCTTGACCAGGTCGGCCTTATCCTTCATGTCCATAAGCGGACGGATGTGCATGTTGCCGTCGCCGGCGTGGCCGTAGACGCACGCTTCGATTCCGTATCTCTCGAATATCGCGTACGCGCCTATCACGAACTCGTCGAGGTTTTCCGGAGGGACTATCGCGTCCTCAATGAACGGCAGCGGCCGCTTCTTCCCCTTTACCCTGTTCATTATCGGGACCGCCGCGCGCCTCATGGCCCACAGCCTGTCGCGCTCATCCGGCTCCTTCGCAACGGCTGACGCGTTCTTTACCAGCGACAAGCGCAGGTCGATATCCGCGTCATCCGCGCCCTCAAGGTCCACAAGAAGCGCGCCCTTCGCGTCCTTGGGCAGCATCGCCTTCACGGCGGGCTCGACCTCTTTCGCCAGTCTTATGAAAGTCTCGTCCATGAATTCTATAGCCGAAGGCGCCGCGGGTTGCAGCCCTGAGATCGTATCGGCGAGGGCTGAGATGTCCTTCAATACTATCATGACCGACGCGCCGGACTTCGGCAGCGGAGCCAGCTTTAATTTCGCTTCCGTTACCAAGGCAAGCGTCCCCTCGGAACCGGCAATAAGCTTTACGAGATTCGTAGTGCTGCGGCCTGCGGCCTCCGCAACATTATAACCGCTCGAACTCCTCCTGACCTTAGGGGTGTATTTCGCTATATTGGGCCCATTCTCCTTGAAAAGGTCCGAGAGCGGTTCCGATATGGCTTCTATCGAAACGCCGGGCTTCAGCCGGACCAGCCTGCCGTCCGATAGCGCTACTTCCAATTCTTCGCACCAGTCCGCGGTGCTGCCGTATTTGACCGAGTGCGGGCCGCCGGAGTTATCCGCTATCATGCCCCCGATAGTGCAGTAATCCCCGCTCGACGGGTCCGGCGGGAAGAACATGCCGTATTTGGCGAGCGACCTGTTCAGGTCCCCGTATACTATACCCGGCTGTACGGTGACGGCGTCTCCGCCGTCGTAATCGATTATTTTATTGAGGTATTTCGTGAAATCTATTATGATGCCGCTCCCGACCGCCTGCCCGGCAAGGCTGGTGCATGCGCCGCGGGCGGTCACCGGAACATCGTTCCGGTATGCGTACTTTAACGTCTCGCTGACGTCATTTTTGTCTTTCGGGAATACGACGCATTTTGGCTTGATCTTGTAGATGGAAGCGCCGAAGGAATAGATCTGGCGGGTCAGGTCATCGAAAAGGACGTCGCCCTTGACGGCCCTCTTGAGCTCTTTTTCCGATAATGTCATCTCGATACTGGCAGCGTCACGAGCGCGTGCGGGACCACGTATATCTTGGCGTCCTTGCCGCGGGTCGCGAACGCGTATTTCAGCGCCTCGTCCATATCCCTGAACGGGAGCATCTTCATGTTCTTCACAAGCCGCGGGAACTTCGTCCCGACCATCGCGCAATCGGCAAAAAGCAGCGATTTAGCAACGGCGTAAGCCCTCTGCTCGCCGGCCAGGCAGCTCTTGCCTTTCATCCTTCTAACGATATCCTCTGCGCTCTTCGCCTTCATCATCGCGCCGTAAAACCTCTTCTCGCCCAGGCCTTTTCCTATGCCGTCCTCGCACCTTGCGGGTATCAGTATAAGGCCGCCTCTCCTGACTATGGGTTTCTGGGTATTAGTCAGGTAGGTCAGCGCGCGCGATGCCTGGTATATATTGACATCCTTGGGCCAGCCGACGCCGCATATGACAATATCGGCGGTCTCATCGACCTTGACCCTGTAATGGAGCATCGCGTGCTCTATGCCCTTATAGAACGCGAGCTGGGGTTCCCCTGCGGTCGCGAATACGGTGCGGCCGAGGTCGTCATTCATCACGTTAATTATGAATTTCAATTTCGCGATACAGGCGACTTCCATGATCCAGCGGTGGAACGGATTATCTTTTATGACGCCGGGTTTCGCGCCCTGTTTATCGATGAATTTCGGGGAATGGGTGAACCTGATCGTATCTTCGCCGGCCATTCCTATGCTCAGGGTCTCGGGGCCTCCCGAAAAACCTGCATGCAGGTGAGGCTCTATGACGCCGATCGATATCACGTGGTCGTTATACAACAGCTCCTTGTTCACCACGACCGGCACGCCGTTCGCGACGTACCCGAGGTTCGTAAGCTTCGCGGGATCCGAGGGGTCGTGGATCTTTATCCTGATGCGCCTTACGATATCCTTTCCGAAAGCTGCCTCTATATCCGCTTTTGTGGGCGGGGTCAGCATGCCGACAGCCATGAATATCGTGACGCTCTTTTCTTTCACGCCTCCCCTGGCAAGTTCTTCGAGGACGATCGGAAGGATAAGCTTCCTCGGGCATACCCTCGCGAGGTCCGGCACTACGATCGCGACGGTGTCCTTGGCTGAGACGATATCCTTCAGGCGCGAGCATCCCAACGGATTAAGCACCGCGTCCGTGATTATCCGGGTTTCGCTCTTCTTCGTGTGGGCGCGTCTCGGATGCAGGACCCCGAGCAGGTTCCTGTCGGGGACCGAAACGTCTATCTGGGTTTTACCGTAAGGTATCTTGATCTTCATAACTAGCTGATATTATACCAGTTAACCATAAAACAAACAAGGGCGTCCGTTGGGACGCCCTTGCATTTATCATATGCGCGGCGGCTGTTAGACCAGGCCCTGGTCTATCATCGCATCCGCGACTTTCACGAATCCGGCGATATTCGCGCCCTTTACGTAATTTACGGAATTGCCTTCCTTGCCGTATTTCACGCACTGTTCGTGTATTGCTATCATTATGTTGTGGAGCCTCTCGTCGACTTCCTTGCGCGTCCATGAGAGCCTCATGCTGTTCTGCGACATCTCGAGGCCCGAGGTCGCGACTCCGCCGGCGTTCGAGGCCTTTCCGGGAGCGTAGAGTATCTTCGCCTTCTGGAAGACCTTGATGCCTTCGGGGGCGGTCGGCATGTTCGCGCCTTCGCCTACAGCGATGCATCCGTTCTTTACGAGCAGCTTCGCGTCTTCGCCGCTGATCTCGTTCTGCGTCGCGCTCGGGAAAGCCACGTCGCATTTCACGCTCCACGGGCGCTGGTTCTCGTAATACTTGCACTTGAACTCTTTCGCGCAGTCCTTGATCCTGCCGCGGCGGACGTTCTTGAGCTCCATGACGCAGCTGAGTTCTTTCTTGTCGATGCCGCCCTCGTCATGTATGAAACCGTTCGAGTCGGAGAGCGTGACTACTTTCGCGCCGAGGTCGATAAGCTTCTCAACCGTATACTGCGCGACGTTGCCCGCGCCCGATACCGCGCAGACCTTGCCCTTAAGGCTCTCGCCCTTCGTCTTCAGCATCTCCTCGACGAAATAGACGCATCCGTAACCGGTAGCTTCCGGCCTTATGAGGCTTCCGCCCCATTTCAGGCCCTTGCCCGTCAGCACTCCGGTGAATTCGTTGCGCAGCCTCTTATACTGGCCGAAGAGGAACCCTATCTCGCGGCCGCCTACGCCTATGTCACCGGCGGGGACGTCCGTATCCGGGCCTATATACTTCACCAGCTCGGTCATGAAGCTCTGGCAGAACCTCATAACTTCGTTGTTGGACTTGCCCTTCGGGTCGAAATCGGAACCGCCCTTGGCGCCGCCCATCGGCAGCGTCGTCAGCGCGTTCTTGAAGACCTGCTCGAACGCGAGGAATTTCAGGATACTCAGGTTCACGCTCGGATGGAGGCGCAGGCCGCCTTTATACGGGCCTATCGCGCTGTTCATCTGGATGCGGAAACCGCGGTTGACGTGCATATTGCCCTTATCGTCCGTCCACGGGACCCTGAATATGATGACCCTCTCCGGCTCGACTATCCTGTCGAGGATCTTTTCTTCCTGGTATTTCGGGTTCTCGTCGATATAATCGGCGACCGATTCCACGACTTCCTGGACCGCCTGGTGGAATTCCGGCTGGTTGGGGTCCCTTGCGATGACCTTTGACATAAAATCTTCGATCTTCTTGCTGGACATTTGCTGGCTCCTTTTCTTGTTATATGAAAATAAAAAAAGCGTCCCCTTTGTCGCTTATTTTAGGTAGACGCCTTTGTCTTCTTGGATATAAGATACCAAAATATATGCCTTTTTGTCAAGTGCCTATACGTTGCCCAGATGGACGTATTTCAGCCGTTTTGAGGCGATCGCGAGCGCGCGCTCCAGCGTATCTTTCGGCGTGGCCGGCAGGCCCATCTCATAGCACGGGAAATACCGCGAAAAATGGAGCGGGGTCTCCGGCCCGGTGTTGTCGCATATCCAGTCCGAGAGCTTCTTGAAATTTTCGTCGGAATCGTTTAGGCCCGTTATGACGAGGTTGGTTATCTCGACATGGCATGCCCCGGCCGCCGTCTTTATTGTGCGCAGCACAGGGTCCAGGCTTCCCTTGCAGTACTTCCTGTAAAATCCGTCGTCTATCGACTTCAGGTCCACGTTCATCGCGCCGATAAGCGGCAGCATCTCTTTGAGCGGCGCGGGGTTCACGTACCCGTTCGTGACGAGCACATTCTCGAGGCCGTTCTCCCTGGCAAGCTTAGCGGTATCGAGGACGAATTCATACCATATGAACGGTTCGTTATAGGTGTAGGCGATACCGAACGACTTGTGTTCCTTCGCCTTTGCGACGGCCCATGACGGTGTTATTTTTTCGGTACGCGCACCGGCATCCTGCGATATCGTCCAGTTCTGGCAGAACGGGCATTTGAAATTGCATCCTTTAGTGCCGAGTGAGAGTATGTATTCGCCGGGATGGTAATGGTAAAGGGGTTTCTTTTCGACGGGATCGAGCGCGACGGATGCCGCCTCGCCGTAAATGAGCGAATAGAGACTGCCTTCAACGTTCTTGCGGACGCCGCATATGCCCGTAAGGCCGTCCATGATCGTGCACTCATGGGGGCACAGGCGGCAATGGGCCTTCGACTTCGTTTCGCTGTCCCAGTATAAAGCTTCTTTCAATACCTGCTCTTATCGTCCGGTTTCTGTCCTTCTTTGAGCAGGCCGGACAATTCCTTCATGAAATGGTTGATGTCCTTGAACTGCCTGTAGACCGAAGCGAACCTGACGTAGGCGACCTCATCGAGGTCATGGAGCTGTTTCATGACGAACTCGCCGAGTGTAGTCGAGGATACCTCTTTCTCGTAATTGCGCTGGATGAGCCTCTCGACCTCGTCGACCATGCCCTCTATTTTGTCCATCGGGACAGGGCGCTTCTCGCATGCCTTGACTATGCCGGAGAGGAGTTTTTTCCTGTCGAACGGTTCGCGCCTGCCGTCCTTCTTGATGACCATCATCTGGTGTTCTTCGAGGCGCTCGTAGGTGGTAAACCTCTTCTGGCACTTCAGGCATTCGCGGCGGCGCCTTATCGTATCGCCTTCGGCGGAGATGCGGGAATCTATGACCTTATCTTCGATCGTGCCGCAAAAAGGACATTTCATATTTTTCTTTTGACCTCTTCGGTCCTGACCTCTATGCCCGCTTCCTTGAAAAATCTCCTGGCCATCTCGTCGGGATATCCCGATTCCATGACTATCTCCTTTATGCCGGCGTTGATCAGCATCTTCGCGCATATCGAGCAGGGCTGGTTCGTGCAATAGAGCGTCCCGCCGTGTATGTCGACGCCGTAGAGCGCGGCCTGGATTATCGCGTTCTGCTCCGCGTGCAGGCCGCGGCAGAGTTCATGGCGTTCGCCCGAAGGGACTTTCATCCTGTCGCGCAGGCAGCCCTCATCCTCGCAATGGGCGATGCCGCTCGGCGTGCCGTTGTATCCCGTAGTAAGTATCCTGCGGTTCTTAACGATCAACGCGCCGACCGACCTCCTGAGGCAAGTGGAGCGTTCGGCGACAAGTTTCGCGATCCCCATGAAATACTCATCCCAGTCCGGACGTTCCTTCTTCCTCGCAACCTTCAGTTTGATCTTTTTGGCCATATCAGACCTCTTTCAGCAGGTCGGCATAAAGCGGGAACCTCTTCACGAGGACGCCGACTTTCTCGCCTACGCGACTGGCCGCAGCCGCATCGGTTATTTTGCTTAATACCTCGTCCATGAGCGAGGCTATCTCCTCCATCTCCTTCTCTTTCATCCCGCGCGTCGTCACGGCCGGGACGCCGATGCGTATGCCGCTCGGTTTCATCGGAGGGTTCGGGTCGTATGGT
This sequence comes from Candidatus Omnitrophota bacterium, assembly GCA_041653555.1. Lineage (GTDB taxonomy): Bacteria > Omnitrophota > Gorgyraeia > Pluralincolimonadales > Pluralincolimonadaceae > UBA6215. The sequence goes on along the minus strand of JBAZFE010000009.1, from coordinate 8,950 downwards.
ATAGTGTTCTTGTTGACGGTTATCCTGGCCTTGTCGAGCGCTTCCTGCGCGTCCTTTCCGTTCAATCCTTTGCTGTTGAGGTCTATCGAGAATAGGTGGTTATCGGTGCCTCCCGACACTATCCTGTAGCCTTTCTTCTGGAAAGCCGCGGCGAGAACGCGCGCGTTCTTGAGTATCTGCCCCTGGTATTCCTTGAATTCCGGCTTCAGCGCTTCCTTGAACGCGACCGCCTTAGCGGCTATCACGTGCATAAGCGGGCCGCCCTGTATCCCGGGGAAGACCATCGAATCGATCTTTTTCGCGAATTCCTTTTTGCAGAGTATCATGCCGCCGCGCGGGCCGCGCAATGTCTTGTGCGTCGTCGTGGTGACGAACTCCGCGTATGGGACGGGGTCCGGATGCAACCCGGCCGCCACCAGCCCCGCGAAATGCGCCATGTCGACCATCAGGTACGCGCCGACTTTGTCGCATATCTCGCGGAATTTCTTGAAATCCATCGCGCGGGGATAATTCGACGCGCCGGCAAGTATCATCTTGGGCCTGCACTCGAGGGCTATGCGTTCTATCTCGGCATAATCGAGCATCTCGGTCTTGCGGTCTACCATGTAAGGGACTATATTAAAATATTTTCCGGAAAAATTCGCCTTATGGCCGTGAGTGAGGTGCCCTCCGCACGCCAGGTCGAGCGCCATGACCGTATCGCCCATCTTAAGCGCGGCGAAATATACCGCCATATTGGCCGATGAGCCGCAGTGCGGCTGGACGTTCGCGTGCTCGGCCTTGAATATCTCCTTGGCGCGTTCTATCGCGAGTTTCTCCGCGACGTCGATGTACTCGCAGCCTCCGTACCACCGCGCCGAAGGGTAACCCTCCGCATATTTGTTCGTAAGGACGGACCCCTGCGCCTCGAGCACTGCGCGGCTCACGAAATTCTCGCTCGCGATAAGCTCGATATTGCCTTCCTCGCGCCTGGTCTCGTTTATTATGGCGTCATATACTTCGGGATCGGTCTTCTTGAGGTTCTTCATCTGTTGGCCTCCATGTCGGATATCTGTTTTACCCTTCTCAAATGCCTTCCCCCCGCGCGCCTTGTCGAGAGCCATACGTCGAGGATCTTCTTCGCCTTGAATACGTTGGTATTCCTCGCGCTAAAGACTATGATGTTCGCGTCGTTATGCTCTCGCGACGAGCGCGCGGCTTCGATATCGAATACAAGCGCGGCCCTGACCCCGCGCACCTTGTTCGCGACTATCGACATCCCGATACCGCTCTTGCATATTAGCACGCCGCGGGGGAACCTCTTCTTCCCGACGGCCGCCGCAACGGCATAGCCGTATTTCGGGTAATCGCACGATTCCGCGGAGTAACACCCGAGATCTTTCACTTCATGGCCCTTTGACTTAAGGTACTTGACGATCTTCGTCTTCAGGGCAAAACCGCCGTGGTCGGCTCCTATAGCTATCCGCATATCTTCTTACCTACCCTTTCTATCGCGTCTTTTAATGTCATGAGGACCGATTCGTATACTTCCTTGGGTTTTCCTATCGGGTCGGTGATCCAGAGGTTCTTCGGTTTTTCCGTGTCGCCTTCATACGCGTATTCAACGAGCAGGTGCGTCTTCGGCCCCGCTTCCGGCAATAACTCCTTCACCGTCTGCGAATGTACCGGTTCCATGCAAAGTATGACATCATATTCTTTTATAAGCTGCCCTGAGACGACCTGTGCCCGGTGGTTAGAAATGTCCACGTGCTCCCTCTTCATGACATCGACGGCGTGCGAGCTTGCCATCATGCCCGGTATCGTCGCGATGCCCGCCGAAGCTACCCTGATATCCGCGCGGTTATGTTCCTTCAGCCATTTCTTCAGCAGGCCTTCTGCCATCACGCTGCGGCATGAGTTTCCGGTACATACCATGAGGACGGATTTAACCATCGGCGACCTCGCATATTTTGGGCCCGGCGATCGCGCCTTCGCGCAATATGACCGGCCTCCTGCCCGACATGTCGACTACCGTAGATTCTATCCCTATCTTTGTCCTGCCGCCGTCTATGACGACCTCTATCATACCGTCCAGGTCCCGCAGGGCTTCCCTCGCGCTGGCCGGCGGCTTATTGCCGGAAATGTTAGCGCTTGGCGCGACTACGGGCACCCCGGCCGCCCTGATAAGCTTCAAAGCAATCCTGTTGTCCGGCATCCTGAACCCGGTCTTCCTGCCGCTCTTGTCCTTAAGGACCAATGTCAACGGGCCCGGCCAGTATTTCTTCATCAATCTCGCGGCTTTCGCCGGGATGCGTCCGGCCATCTTCTTCACGGCCTTGATATCCGCCACATGCACCGTCAGGGGCTTGCCTGACGGGCGGTTCTTAATCCTGTAAAGCCTCTTGACCGCCTCCGCATCGAGCAGGTTGGCGCCCAGGCCGTATACCGTCTCGGTCGGGAAAACCACGAGCCCGCCGTGCTTCAGTATGGAGGCCGCTTCCTTTATCTTTGCCGCCTCCGGCCGCGAGGCGTCGATGCGCACCACTATCGTCATAAGCTGAGCTTCTTATTCTTCGCTATCACGTCGGACTCGAGCCTCTTCTTGAAGGCATTGAGCTCCCCGGCGATCTTCTTATCGCTTAACGCGAGTATCTGCAGCGCGAATATCGACGCGTTGCGCGCTCCGGACTTTCCTATCGCCATGGTAGCGACAGGCACGCCGTACGGCATCTGGACCGTCGAGAAGAGCGAGTCCATGCCGTTCAGGCTGCTCGTCTCCATCGGGACGCCTATGACCGGCAGCCGCGTCATCGAAGCTATCACGCCGGCAAGATGGGCAGCGCCGCCCGCGGCGGCTATTATGACGTTTACGCCTTCCTTCTCGGCGTTCTTGGCAAATTCGTGCACGAGCGCCGGGCTCCTGTGAGCGGACATTATCTTAAGATCAAAAGAGACCTTGAAATCCCTCAGGACTTTCAGCCCCTCTTCCATTGCGGACAGGTCGGAATCAGATCCCAGTATCACCGCTATTTTAGGTTTTTCCATGCGAAACTCCTTATGTTCACCTCTTCAGCGCCCTGTGGCCTATATCCCTTCTGAAATGCATCCCCTCGAACTCTACGAGGTTGACCGCGTTGTAGCACCTGTCGATCGCATCTTTAATATCCGAACCCAGCGCGGTAACGCTAAGGACCCGCCCGCCGGAGGTCACTGTCTTTCCCTCGGAGATCTTTGTGCCGGCATGGAAGACAACTACGTCCTTCGATTTTTCGAGCGCGTCGAGGCCGTCGATCTCGAAACCGGTCTCATATTCGCCCGGATATCCTCCGGATGAGAGGACCACGGATACGCACGGCCTCTCGTCCCATTCGGGGGCGGCCATGTCTATCTCGTCGTCTATCGAGGCTTCGATAAGCTCTATAATATCGCTCTTGAGCCGCGGGAGGATGGCCTGCGTCTCGGGATCGCCGAACCTGCAGTTGAACTCCAGGACCTTCGGCCCGGCGCTTGTCGCCATTATCCCCGCGTATAACACGCCCGTATAGCGCGCGCCCTCTTTACCCATGGCGGCAATAGCGGGCTTGATAATATCCTTCATCACGGAATCCATAAGCTCCGGGGTCATTACCGGCGCCGGCGAATAGGCGCCCATACCGCCCGTGTTCGGGCCGTTATCGCCGTCGAATATCCTCTTGTGGTCCTGCGCTGACGCGAGCGGCACGCAATCTTTCCCGTCGGTAATGACGAGTATAGACGCCTCCTCGCCCTCCAGGCATTCCTCGATCAATATCCTGCTCCCCGCGTCCCTGAAATCGCGCCGGTCCATCATCGATTCCACGGCTGACACGCCCGCGTCTTTCGACGAACATACGACAACGCCTTTCCCGGCCGCGAGGCCGTCCGCCTTGACCACGAAATTTCCCTTCAGCCCTTCGATATATTTTTTCGCGCGGGCGCTGTCATCGAAGACCTCGAAATCCGCGGTAGGTATGCTGTATTTACGCATGAGTTCTTTCATGAATATCTTGCTCGCCTCGATCCTGGCGGCCGCCTTCGAGGGGCCGAAGACCCTGAGGCCGTTCACGCAGAACCTGTCGACGATCCCGTTCGCAAGCGGGGCTTCCGGGCCGACGACGGTAAGGTCTATCTTGTTCCTCGTCGCGAAACCGATGAGCCCGGTGATATCGTCCGGCTTCACATCGATGCACTCCGCCATCTTCGAGATGCCGCCGTTCCCCGGCGCGCAATAGACCTTATCCACGAGCGTGGACTGCCTTATCTTCCAGGCCAGCGCATGTTCCCTTCCTCCGGAGCCGACTACTAGAACCCGCATATTATCTTTACCTTACCCTTAGTGCCTTTATTAACGGAGCCCACTATCCAGGAATCCACGCCCCATTTCCCCAATATCTTATTCGTCTTGCCGAAATCCTGCGGCGATATCACTATTATCATGCCGAGGCCCATATTGAATGTGCGGAACATCTCTATCTCTTCGATGCGGCCCTTGCGCTGTATCCTGCCGAAGATCTCGGGGACCTCCCATGATCCCTTTTCTATTACGAGCGTCTTGCCTTCGGGGACGATGCGCGGCAGCTTCTCGAAGAACGCGCCTCCGGTTATATGAGCGATCCCCTTTACCGGAACGGCCTTCCTGAGCTCGAGCACCGGCTTCACGTAGATCTTTGTGGGCTTCAACAACTCCTTTGACAGCTTTTTCTGCTCGGCCGGAGTGAAGACCTTCCTGACGAGCGAATACCCGTTCGAATGCAGGCCGCTCGACGCCAAACCGACAACGATGTCGCCTTCCTTCATCTTCGAGCTGTCCACGATATTCTTCCTCTCGGCCGCGCCGACGCAAAATCCCGCGAGGTCGTATTCTCCGGCCTTGTAGAACGCCGGCATCTCGGCGGTCTCGCCGCCGATCAGCGCGCACCCGGCCTGCCTGCATCCGTCCGCGATGCCCTTTACTACATCCTCGAGGACCTTCCTTTCGATCCTGCCCGTCGCGATATAATCGAGGAAGAAGAGCGGCTCGGCGCCTGTCGTCAGCACGTCATTTACGTTCATCGCGACCATATCGATGCCGACCGTATCGTGCTTACCCGCGAGGAAAGCTATCTTAAGCTTCGTGCCGACCCCGTCGGTCGACGAGACGAGCACCGGGTCCCTGTAGCCTGCGGCCCTGAGATCAAAAAGCCCTCCGAAGCCCCCGAGTTCGCAGCCCGCTCCTTTACGGGTTGTGCTGCGCGTATACTTCGTTATCGCGTTGACGAAACGGCCCGCTTCAACTGTATCGACCCCTGCTTTCTTGTAGGTAAGCGCCATTTTAATATCCTTTATGCTCTGTTGCGAATTTGTTCGCCTCTCCGCCGAAAGGCACCGGGTAATCCCCGGTAAAACACGCGGTGCAATAATTTTTCGGGCATGATACGCAGCTCAGCATCCCCTCGACCGACAGGTATCCGAGCGTCGTGACGCCGAGGTATTTCCTTATCTCCTCGACCGAATGCGTCGCCGCGATCAGCTCCTTCTTCGTCGGGAAGTCTATGCCGTAAAAACACGGGAATTTTATCGGCGGGCACGATATCCTCATGTGGACTTCCTTCGCGCCGGCATCGTAAAGTTTCTTTATCCTCGCCTTCGAGGTGGTACCCCGCACTATCGAATCGTCTACGACGATGACCCTCTTGTCCTTAAGCAGCGCTTTTATCGGGTTCAGCTTTATCTTCACGCTGAAATCCCTTATATGCTGCAGCGGCTGGATAAATGTCCTGCCGACATAATGGTTGCGTATTATGCCCATCTCGAGCTCTATCCCTGATTCGTGGGATAACCCGAGAGCCGACGGGGTGCCGGAGTCCGGGACGGGGACTATCAGGTCCGCGTCGACCGGATGCTCCTTCGCGAGCATATGGCCGAGCTTCTGCCTTACGATGTGGACCGATTCACCGAATATGTACGAGTCCGGCCTCGCGAAATATATATGCTCGAATATGCAATGCGCTATCTTCTTGCTCTCGCCGAACGGTTTCGTCGAGCGGAGACCCTTCTTGCTTATATAAAGGACCTCTCCGGGCTCGAGCTCGCGGACAAATTCCGCTTCGATCAGGTCAAGCGCGGTCGTTTCGCTCGCCAACACGTAAGCGTCCCCGAGCTTCCCGAGGCAGAGCGGCCTCCATCCGTGCGGGTCGCGCACGCCGACGAGCATATCCTCTTTCATTATGACGAGGGAGAACGCGCCTTTCAACTGCTTCAGCGTATATACGAGCCCCTCTTCCAGGTTCTTGTGCTCCGGCCTGGCCATCAGGTGTATTATTATCTCGGAATCGAGCGTCGTCTGGAATATCGAGCCGCGCGCCTCGAGCTCGTCGCGCAGTCTCGCGCCGTTGACGAGGTTGCCGTTATGCCCGACCGCGATCGTGCCGCGGGAATAATCGACGACGACCGGCTGCGCATTTTTCAAAGTGGTGGAACCCGTTGTCGAATATCTTACATGGCCTATCGAAACGTGGCCCTTGAGATCGCTAAGTACACTTTCATTGAATACATCGGCGACCAGCCCCATCCCTTTATGGGCATGCGTCGTTTCACCGTCGAAAGACGCTATTCCGGCCGATTCCTCTCCGCGGTGCTGCAGGGCGTACAGGCCGAGATAGGTAAGCCGCGCTGCTTCCTTATGGCCGTATACCCCGAACAGTCCGCAGTATTCCTTGATCCTTCCGTCCATTTTTGCTCCTAGGCGCTTTTTACGCCGTTCCTGAATATCCTGACGCCGTCGCCCTCCCGCTGCGCTTCGCCGCGCGTCCAGCGCGGGTGCTGCGTGGAGAACAAGTGCCTTTCGGGATGCGGCATCAGCCCGAAGATCCTTCCGGTCATATCGCATATGCCGGCAATATTATCAACGGACCCGTTGGGATTCCACGGGAATCCCGCTAGCTTGCCTCGCGGATCCACATACCTGAACACCACCTGCCCGTTCGCCCAGAGCTTTCCGAGCACCTCTTCATCCTTCGGGACGAATTTTCCCTCGCCGTGCGCGGCAGGTATATAGATGACCTCGTCGAGCCCCCTGGTCCATACGCACCTGTTCTGCGATTCCATGTTGGGGCTTTTGGCCGTCCGCAGGTAGACCCACCTGTCCTCATACCTGGCGGTGTCGTTCGTGGTCAGCGTCGCTTCAAGCTCTTCGCCGCCCACGCCCTTTCCCGGGAGCAGGCCCGCTTTCACGAGCACCTGGAAGCCGTTGCAGATGCCTATTATCAGTTTTCCGGCGCCGACGAATTTCTTGAGGTCGGCGGCCAGCTTATATTTCAATTCATTGGCGAGGATCTTTCCCGAGCCGACATCGTCGCCGTATGTAAAGCCTCCGGGGACCGCCAGTATATGGTAATCGCGGAGCTTCTTCTCGCCGTTGACGAGGCTGTTTATATGGACCTGCTCGGTAGCCGCGCCCGCGTGTTCGAACGCGAATGCGGTCTCTTCGTTGCAGTTGGTCCCTGCGGCGCGCAATACGATAACTTTAGGCTTACCTTTTACGGCTACCATCTTAGCGGGCCCTGCCATGCCTCCTTCATCTCGGCTATATCCGTCCTCACGGCCACTTTTCCGTCCAGGCCGTACACGGCAAAATCCTTGGAATCAATGACCCTTCCGATCATGCCTATCACGGCGCCTTTCATCGACTTCTCGAATCCCGCGCGGTTCTCCTTGCTCACCTCGACGATAAACCTCGTGTTGGATTCCGAGAACAGGATATGGTCATTGCGCCTGCCCCCGGACGAAGGATATTTCTGCCTGTATGGGACCTCGCTCAACGATATCTCGGCCCCCAGCCCTCCCGCGAACGCCATCTCCGCGGCGGCCACTCCTATGCCTCCTTCGGAACAATCGTGGCATGCCGATACGAGGCGGGCCCTTATCGCCGCGCTGAGCTTTTCCATGACGGACCGGGCGCGCTTCAGGTCGACGGTAGGCACGGAATTCCCGGTGACGCCGTTGAGCCCGAAATAATACGACCCGCCCAATTCATTGAAGGTCTCGCCGACTATATATATGAGGCTGTCCGCCTCCTTGAAATCCATCGTTATGCATTTCGTCACGTCGCTTGTCACGCTTATCGCCGATATCAGCAGCGTGCCGGGTATCGAGACGCGCCTGGTCCCTACTATATATTCGTTATGCAGGCTGTCCTTGCCCGAGATGAACGGCGTGCCGAACGCCTTTGACGCGTCATAGCATCCGAGTGACGCCCTCACGAGGCTGCCGAGCTGCGGCGCCTGGCCGGTATCGCCCCAGCAGAAGTTATCGAGTATCGCGACCTGCTCCAGCTCTCCGCCGACGGCGGTTATCTGCCTTAACGCCTCGTCGATATTCGAAGCGGCCATCCAGTAAGGGTCTATGTCGCCGTATCTCGGGTTGATGCCGTTCGATATCACGACGCCTCTCTTCGATCCGAGCACGGGCATCGCGACCGCCGCGTCGGACGGGCCGTCGTTGCATACGCCGACGAGCGGCTTGACGACCGAACCTCCCTGGACCTCATGGTCATACTGCCTTATTATCCATTCCTTGCTGCAGATATTCCAGTCGGACAGCAGGCCCAACAGGGACGGCGTCAGGTCCTTCGGGCACGCGAACCGGGGCTCCGCGTATTTCGGCGCCTTCCATTTCGCTTTCCTTACCACTTTAGGGTTGCCGCCGTGCAGGAATTCCATCTTCATGTCGCATACTTTTTCGCTGCCGTAGAACAGCTCGAGCTTCTTCGTCTTCGTGAATTCGCCTATGACCGTCGCCTCTACGTCCTCTTTCGCGAAGACATCGAGCAGCCGCTTCGCTTTTTCCTTGGGCACGGAAAGGACCATCCTCTCCTGCGCCTCCGATATCCATATCTCGGTATATGTAAGCCCGTCATATTTCAACGGCACCTCGGAAAGGTCGACCCTTACGCCCGTATTCTCCCCTAACTCGC
>JBAZFE010000008.1:18849-23456 GCA_041653555.1 Candidatus Omnitrophota bacterium | reverse complement strand
TTGAACTCCGGCAGCTGCCTGGCCCTGGCCATGGATTGCGGGTCATAGGCCTTAATATGGGCGCCTTCCTGCTTTAATTTCTCTATTATAGTCAATGAAGGCGCGAACCTCATGTCGTCGGTATTCGGCTTGAACGCGAGGCCCAGCACCCCTATGGTCTTTCCCTTGATGTTCCATACGGCCTTTTCCACCTTCTTTACCAGCAGCAGCCTCTGCGCCTCGTTTATCCTCTTGACGGACTTCAGCAGCTCGAAATTATACCCGAGCTTCTCCGATATATGGATGAACGCCTCGATATCCTTAGGGAAGCAGAAACCGCCGAACCCTATGCCGGCGTCCAGGAAAGACCTGCCTATCCTCTTATCGAGGCCCATGCCGCGCGCCACCTCCTCCACGTCCGCTCCGGACTTCTCGCAGATGTTGGCCACGGCATTTATGAACGATATCTTGGTCGCGAGGAACGAGTTCGAGGCATGCTTTATTATCTCCGCGCTGTTGATGTTCGTCACGATTATCTCCGAGCCGAGCGGCCTGTACAATTCGGTAAGTATGGCTTCGGCCTTCTTGCTCTCGACGCCTATGATTATCCTGTCCGGGTGCATGAAATCCCCGATCGCGGAGCCTTCCCTCAGGAACTCGGGATTCGACGCGACGTCGAACTTCACGCCCTTGCGCGCGTATGATTCCAGGGTCTTCTTTATCCAGACGCCCGTCTCGACTGGGGTGGTCGACTTCTCCACGACGAGGTGGTACGACTTCATATATCTGGCGATATCCCTCACGACGGCCTCAATATGCGTAAGGTCCGCCTCTCCGCTGTCCTTAGGGGGAGTGCCGACCGCGATGAATATGACCTCGCTTGATTCGACCGTGCTCCTGAGGTTGGTCGTGAATTTTATCCTCTTCTCCCGCCTGTTCCTCTTTACGAGGTCGTCGAGCCCGGGTTCGTATATCGGGATGACGCCGCGGTTAAGCTTCGATATCTTCTTGCTGTCGATATCGTTGCATATCACGTCGTTTCCGAGGTCGGCAAGGCAAGCCGCCGTGACAAGCCCGACATACCCTGCGCCTATTACAGCTATCTTCATGTATTCTCCCCTTTTTTAGCCCGGGGGCATCGCCGAACCGAACATCGGCGGGTTATAATTCTGTTCGAGCTCTACAGGCACATCGGGGAACGCCTTGAGCCTGAATATGACCATGAACGTATGGCCGTGGTCCCTCGATATGTTATATACGAAATCGCCTATCCAGCAGTGCAGGTCCCTGCTGAGCCTGTATTCCTGTTCGGCAATGCTGTTTATGAACTTCGTCGGTGTGCCGTCCGAGGCCGTCCCGAACCTCTTCAAATCCAACCTGTTGTACGCGGTCACCTTCCACTTCGGCGTCACGTTGAACATGAGTTGTCCCTCTAAGAGGCTGCCGAGGTCGTTGTCCCACCTGTAACCTCCGCCGTAACCCCACTTCTTGGAGGTCATATCGGTATATACCGCCTGCCTGAGGTCCTGGTTGTCGAAATCGAGTTCCGGGTTACCCATGAAGTTGAAGGTGAACGACTCGAACCTTCCTCCGTGCGGGTTGTAGACCGCGTTGGACAGTATCCTCATCCAGTTGTAAGGTTTCGATTCAAATGTGAGCCCGTAGTTCCCGAGCCTGCCGCCCTTGTCGGTCTCGGTCGCGAAATTGTAGTCGGTGTCTACGATGAACCTCGCGAGGTCCACCGTGGTCATCTTGCCGCCGACCATGCGTTTTGTCTGCAGCTTGTTCTCCAGGGACGGGGATATCACGTTCGAGAAAGCCGTATTGTCCACTTCGTCGAACTGCCCGAGCTTCGACCTGTTCACGGTCGGCTCGTGCGAATAGTTGTAACTGATCGACGGCGAGATAACGTGCCTTATGCCGTTGATCTCCATATTGAACGCCTTGGAGTTGTAATTATACGTCCTGTAAAAACGCGTGCTGACATCCGTACCGGTGAAGAAATTCCCGCGGACGAGGTCGTTCTGGCCATCGAGGTCCCTGCTGTAGAAGGTCTGCTGGGTCCCGGCGAACGGCGTCACCGACAGCCACCCGAAGAGCGTCGACTGGTACGACAACCTGTTGTTCGTGTCAAACCTGTTTGTCGTCGCGGTCGAGTTGAGCGGCGAGGGTTCCTTCTTGTTCAGGTTCGCGGCCGACGCCTCTCCCTCATAATAAAAATCCGTCTTTCCTATCTTGATGTTCGTGGTCTCGAATTTCACCTCAGGCAGGTACTCTACCACCGAATCGAAGCGGTTCACCTGCTTTTGGACGAAAAAGCTGGTCGTATAGTAGTTCTCGGTCCTTATTACCGACGCGTAATTGCTGTTGACCATGTCGCGCTGGTAGTCCTTGATGTAATAATCCTTGATGACGTTGGCGTCCGACATCTTGTTGAATTCCAGCACACCCTGCGTGACGGGGTCCATCTGCCACTTGTGCCTCAACTGCGCGCGATACCTGTTTATGGTCTTGCCCTTCGGCGAGTTAGAATCCTCGTCGGGCCGGCTGCTCCAGGTGTCCCCGTTCTTCTTCTCGTCAAAATAGTTGAACCTGAATATGCCGCTCCCGTAATCCTCGGTGCCGTAATTCGTCGTGATGCCGTAAGCGAAATCCCTCTTCTCCCTGTAATCGATATGTATGCGGCCCCTTAGGTTATCGTTGAAGTAATAGCGCCATGAGGTCAGCACGAAATATCCCCAGTCGTCGTTCGTGCCCGGGATGACCGTCACGCCAGGATGCCTGTCTTTAAGGGAATGGCTGTAATACGGGAAATAGAGCACCGGCACCTTGCCGACGAACGCCAGGATGTTCTTCGCGGTAATCCTGTCGCCCAAATATACGTTCAGCTGTTTCGACTGTATCCTGTAATGCGGCTCCTCTTTGTCGCAGGTGGTGACATAGCCGCGCTTGATGTAATAATGGTCCTGGTCCAGCTTCTCCGCCTTCTCGCCGCTGCCGTAGAAGGTCGGGTCCACGAAGACGTTCGGCTTTATGACGGTGCCTGTCTTTGTATCTATATTGTAGACGACTTTTTCGCCCTTGAAGAAATTCTGCCCCTGCGTAAGGACGACATCTCCTTCCGCCACGACTTCCTTGGTATCCGAATGGAGCATTGCCTTCTTGCAGGTGACCTTGAGGTCCTGGTAGGTTATGGTCACGTTCCCGTTCGCGCTGGCAGTCTTTCCGGCTTCGTTATATTCGACCGTATCGCCGTTGATGATCACCGGCTCCTTGCTTTCCTTGTCGAAATCAAGGGACGGGTACTTGCTGCCCTCTTCCGCGCTTACGGCGAAGCATGGCATAAAAACCGCCATGGCCGCGATAACTATTATGGCTGACTTCCTATTCAGCAATTATTACTCCGATCATCTTCCGGAAGAGTGGGGTTTCGGGACCTTCTTCCAGTCGTTTAAGAAACGTTCTACGCCTATATCGGTCAACGGGTGCTTAATGAGGTTCATCAGGACTTCGTAAGGTATCGTCGCGCAGTCCGCGCCGGCCTTCGCGGCCTCGATCACGTGGAGCGGGTTCCTTATCGAAGCGACTATTATCTGTGTCCTTATGCCGTAATTGTCATATATCCTGCGTATGTCGCGGATCAGGTCCATGCCGTTCTGGCCGATGTCGTCAAGCCTTCCGACGAACGGGCTGACATATGCCGCGCCGGCCTTCGCGGCCAGCAGGGCCTGCGGGGCCGAGAAGCAGAGAGTGACGTTCGTCTGTATCTTCTCCTTGTTCAGTATCCTGACGGCCTTCAGCCCTTCCTTGACAAGCGGCACCTTTACCACGACGTTCTTGCTTATCTTAGCCAGCTGCCTCGCTTCCTTCACGATCTCCGGGCAGTGCAGGCTTATCGCCTCAACGCTTACCGGGCCGTCGACCGCATCGCATATCTCCTTTATAAGGCCGAGGAAAGGCCTGTTCTCTTTCGAGACGAGGGTCGGGTTCGTCGTGACGCCGTCCACGACGCCCATGTCCGCCGCGTCCTTTATCTGCTGAACATTTGCCGTATCTATGAAGATCTTCATCCGGATTGGTCTCCTTGGTCCCTATGCTGTCGCTAAAAGAAAAGGGCGGCGGCGCCGATGACTCCTGCATCGTTGCCCAGTTTTGCTTTCAATATCCTGACGGCCCTGCCGGGTACCGGCATCGCGCGCCTTTTGACGGTCTTGCGTATAGGGCCGAAGAGAAGCTCTCCGGCCTCGGCGACCCCGCCGCCGATTATTATCTTCTCAGGATTAAGCAGGTTGACTATGCCGGCCAGCGTCGTCCCTATCCTCTTTCCTACCCTGTCCCAGAGCTCTATCGATGCCTTGTCGCCTTTCCTCGCCGCGATGCTTATAGATTCCGGGCTTACGAGGGAAGCGCCGCCTTTCATCGACCTGAACTCTTCCGATATATATCTGTTGCCGACGTATCTTTCAAGGCACCCGTAACCGCCGCAATTACACGAAAGGCCTTCTTCCTTAAGCGGCATATGGCCGACCTCTCCGGCGGAAAACGTCGACCCGCGGTATATCCCTCCGTCTATTATGATACCGCCGCCGACGCCGGTCCCCAGCGTTATACACACCGCGTTCCGCGCT
>JBAZFE010000008.1:0-18839 GCA_041653555.1 Candidatus Omnitrophota bacterium | reverse complement strand
CCGCGCTCCCTTGCCGGCGCCGAACCTGCATTCGCCGAGGGCCATGATATTCACGTCGTTATCCGCGAGCACGGGGATCTTAAGCTTTTTTTCGAGGATCCTTTTGACCGGGGTGTTCTTCCACCCCCGGACGTTCGTGAGGCCGTAGACAATCCCCCTGCTGAAATCCACAAGGCCGGGAACGCCGATGCCGACGCCCTTCACCTGCCTGCGCGTCAGCCGGGCTTTCCTCAAAAGCACGCCTATTTCCGAGGCGATCGCCTCGAGAAGGCTGTCCCTGGATTCGTGTTCCTGCGTGGACAGTCTTGCTCTCTGGAGTATCTTACCGCTTGAGCTTACAAGAGCGAGCTTTGTATACGTGCCGCCGAGGTCTATGCCTATAGCAAATTTGGCCATTTAGTCAGATAATCTTAACTCAAAACGCGTGATTTTTCAATATATTTCAGGGCCAAAAGACAACCCTGTTCCTGCCCTCTTCCTTGGCTTTATAGAGCGCCTGGTCGGCTTTATCTATAAGCACCTGCACGTCATCGCCGTTATCGGGATATGTCGCGACGCCTGTGCTTATCGTAATGGATATGGTCTCGTCATACGCCCTGAATTTATGCCTCTCTACCTCCTGCCTTATCCTCTCCGCGACTGCTATCGCGGAATTCCTGTCGGTATCGGGAAGCGCCAGGACGAACTCCTCCCCGCCGTACCTGCCGATAAGGTCCACCTGGCGGACAAAATCCTTCATTATCTTCGCTATCTCCTTGAGCACGATGTCCCCGACGAGATGCCCGTAAGTGTCGTTGCACTGCTTGAAGTGGTCGAGGTCTATCATAAGCACCGACAGCTTTAGGCCGTGCCTCCTCGAACGCGCGAAATCCTCCGCGTACCTCTCGAGGAAATGCCTCCTGACGTATATTCCGGTCAGGCCGTCGGTTATCGCGAGCGACTGCACCCTTTCGTAGAGGCTTATCTTCTTCAACTCAAGCGACAGCTGCTCAGCGAGGATCGAGAAACTCTCCGTGTGCTCATCGTCTATGCCCTCTATGGTAAGTATGCCTATCGGGATGCCTTCCGAAAGCAGCGGCAGCGCGATGAACGACCTCTCCCCGTTGCCCAGGTGCTCCCTGAACGGGTGGTTGCGGTCCACCGGGGACTTCAGGTATATGACCTCCTTACGCGACGATACCGACTCCGCCAGCAGCTGGTCGAACCTTCCGGGAGGCCCGCTATGCACGTCGGCAGATGACGGTTTTTTTGCCGACGGGTTGTGTATCTCATACGTGATGCGCGCAACCGGGGCTTCCTGGGACTCGTCAATAAGTATGACCTTGGCAGTCACGAACTTCGATATCTTGCTAACCGCTTCCCTGAATATCCTGAGCATCTCTTCCATATCGAGCGAGGCGCTCATCTTCTTCGTTACCTCGTAGAGGTCGAGAATGTCGTGCACCTGGTTCTGAAGCGAAATATTCAGGTCCTTCAACACCTTCAGTTCCGTCGTGAACTCGTCATATGAGGCGCGGGATTCGCCGTATGCGGCGTTCTTCCTCCTGAAGTACTCGTTATACATCCTGTTATAATAGGCCGGGACGAGAGGCACAAGATTTATGAAAAATATCGACGCGAGGTACGGAAGCTCAGAACCCCTGTTGAACAGCAACGATACTAGCGTGACCGCGCTTACCGACCCGGATATTATGAACGCCGGTAGATAGCCGAATTCAAAAGCGACCGGCACTATCGCGATCACCGAAAGGTTTACGTTAAGCAGGAAGAACGAGGCCTTGTTGCTGAATATGAGGCTATAGGCCGGGCGCACCAGCGCGAGGAACAGGAACAGGAAGAAGATACCCCTGCCGGAAAACAGCCATTTCTTAGGATTAACCCGCGGGCCGGCCTGCGGGCCGGCGCTTATGCCAGGCATACCCTGTTGCCTCCCCCCGTCTTTGCCTCATAAAGCGCGGCATCGGCGGACCTGATCAATTCGTCCCTGGCCACGGCGTCATCGGGAAGCGATGCGCATCCTATCGAGACCGTGACATGGGTATCGACCTGCCTCAATATGAACTTCTGGGACTCTATTTTTTTCCTGACGGCTTCGCCGAGGGCCCTCGCTTCTATCTTGCCTTTTCCGAAAAGTATTATCACGAACTCCTCGCCGCCGTATCTTGCCGCGAGGTCTCCGAGCTCTATCGATGTTTTAAGTATGTCGCCGATCGACTTCAGGACTATATCGCCCGCCGTATGGCCGTATTTGTCGTTATATCCCTTAAAACCGTCTATGTCGAGCATCAGCAGCGAGAGCGGCTGCCTGATCCTTATGGCCTTAAGGACGTCCTCGTCGAGCCTCTCCTTGAAATAGCGCTGGCAATATAGCCCCGTCAGGCCGTCGCTTATCGCGAGCTCTTCGATCCGGCGGTATAGGCGCGCGTTCTCAAGCGCGATAGCGGCGAGGTCGGAGAGCGTGGTAAGCAGCCTCAGGTCATCGGATACATACGCCTCGACATCCCTAGACTCGACCCTCAATATGCCTATTACCTTCTTCTGGGAGATGAGCGGCGCGGCTATTACGGACTTGAATTCCCTCTTGAACTCTTCCGGCACGAGGTCGAGGTTGAACCTGAAATCCTTATCGGTGTCGGACACGAGCAGCGGCTGCCGCTGCTTAAGCACCCACATGTCGAAGATATCGCCCTTCTTTGACTTGACGGACAACGACCCTTCCTTGCTCCGCGCGGCCTTCAGCGCGAGCTCATGGGCCTCTTCATCGACAAGGTACAATATGCACGCGTCGGATTTTTCCACGAGGTCCGATACATTTTCTATCACTATGTCTATGACGCCCTCAAGCGAGAGCGTCGAACTGAGCCTGCTCGTGAGGTCCTTTAACGTGGCGTACCTGATGACCTTTTCTTTCAACGCGTCGTTCGTGCCCTGCATATAGGAGTATTCCGCCTGCAGGGCGTTGCGCTCTTCCTCGAGAGTGCCTATCTGCCTGTCGATCGACAGTATGTACGAGACCATGCTGTTCTTGAAGATAGTGACGAACACGCCCAGCGAGACAAAGACGAGTATCTGGATATTCAGCCATTTGGCATTTGTCACGAGCGTCACGAAAAGGGTAAGCACCGACGAAAGGGCGACATACGACCAGAGCCCCCACTCGCCGAACGCGAACCATGCGGTAAGTATGAGGAGGTTTACGAGGATAAGCAGGGACCCGACTACCCCGTATATCCAGTATTCAATAGGGTATTGGTGGCAGGCTGAGACAATAAGAGTGGACGTCAAGAGAAAACCTGCGACCGCAAGTATCCCTGAAAAGAGTTTCACTTTTTTCAAACTAGGCTATCGCTTTCTCAGTGTCCTTATCGAAGAAGTGAACCTTGCTCATATCGAAGACGAGGTCGATATCGTGGTTGACCTCCGGCTTGTCGTGGCCTCCGACGCGGGCAGTGAACGCCTGTTTGGGCGTTACCATATGCAGGTAGACTTCCGAACCCATAGGTTCGACGACATCTACCCTGGCTGTCACTGTGTTCTCGGGCGGCGCTTCCTGGACGAAGAGCTTATCGTAGATATCTTCGGGCCGTATGCCGAAGATGATCTCCTTGCCTTCATAGCAAGTAAGTTTGGGGACCATGTCATCGACCAGCTTGGCCTTGAAAGTCCCTTCGTCGAAATAGTGCTTCCCGTCGATCTTCACGAGCCTTCCGTTCAGGAAATTCATCGGAGGGCTTCCTATGAAACCGGCGACGAACTTGTTTACCGGCTTGTCGTAAAGCGAGATCGGGTCAGCGACCTGGTGCACGACGCCGTCCTTCATGACGACAATGCGGTTGCCCAACGTCATGGCTTCGGTCTGGTCGTGCGTGACATATATCATCGTCGACTGCAGCCTTGTATGCAGTTTGTTGATATCCGTCCTCATCTGGACGCGCATCTTGGCGTCGAGGTTGCTGAGCGGCTCATCAAACAAAAAGACGAGCGGTTTCCTCACTATCGCCCGTCCTACGGCTACCCTCTGCCTCTCGCCGCCGGACAGCTCTTTCGGGCGCCTGTTGAGGTACCTTGCGATACCCAGCGTCTGCGCCGCTTCCTTAACGCGCTGGTCGATCTCCGCCTTTGAGTATTTACGCAGGCGCAGGCCGAAGGCCATGTTCTCGTAAACGGTCATGTGCGGATAAAGCGCGTAATTCTGGAAGACCATCGCTATATCGCGGTCCTTGGCGGGGACATCGTTGACAAGCTTGTCCCCGATATATATCTCGCCTTCCGATATCTCCTCAAGGCCGGCTATCATCCTTAAGGTCGTGGATTTGCCGCATCCCGAAGGCCCTACAAAAACTACGAATTCCTTGTTCTCTATCCCCAGCGTAACATCCGATACGGCCCTGACGTTGCCGGAATAGACTTTTGAGACATGCCTGAGACTGACCTGAGCCATTTGGTCCTCCTTGAAGTGTATTTAAGTCAATGATACAACAGAAGTTAAATGATGTCAATCTTCTTCGTCTATATACAATAAGACGGCCACTTCGTGGCCTGCTCTCTTAAGGAGCCAGGTATTCAATTATCTGGGCGATGCCCGATTTCAGGTTCTTCCTGTGCATGATCATGTCCAGGAGGCCGTGCTCCAGCAGGAACTCCGAGCGCTGGAAACCCGGCGGGAGCTTCTGCCTGATAGTCTGCTCGATGACCCTCGGGCCGGTGAAACCTATGAGGGCCTTCGGTTCAGCGATGATCACGTCCCCAAGCGAGGCGAAGCTCGCCATGATGCCTGCCATCGTGGGATTTGTGAGGACGGATATATAAGGCACCCCGGCCTCATGCAGTTTCGCGATGGCAGCCGACGTCTTTGCCATCTGCATAAGCGAGAACAGCCCCTCATACATCCTGGCGCCGCCGCCGGACCCCGATACTATCACGAGGGGCAGGCGCAGGTTCGTCGCGAGTTCGGTCGCGCGCGCTATCTTCTCGCCCACGACCGATCCCATCGATCCCATTATAAATCGCGAATCCGTGACTACGAATATTATCCTCTTCCCTTCGATCGAGCCCCTGCCGCTGATGCAGGCTTCGGTAAGGCCCGTCGCTAACTGGTCCTCCTTGAGCTTATCCTCGTACGACCTAGGCCCCTTGAACAGCAGCGGGTCCATAGGCCTCAACGACCCGTCGCGTTCCTCGAAACTTCCTGCGTCCAAAAGCATCGCTATCCTTTCGGGCGCGGTAAGCACGAAATGGTAATTGCATTTCGGGCAGACCTTCATGTTCTCCTCGAGGGCCTTATTATATATGATATCCCCGCAGTCCTCGCATTTTGTCCAGAGGCCTTCGGGGATCTCCTTCTTCTTCGCGACCTTCACTATCGTATATTTTGGTTTTCCGAACATATTATTCGAACCTGTTTATGACGAGCCCTGACGGCGGTTTCGGGTAGAAATACGTGGTCTTATGGGGCATACGTTCGCGGCATTTGACGATGTTATAGATGTCCTTAAGCTCCGGCGGGTTCAGGAAGAACGATATCTTCTTGCCCGCGGATGCCGCCCACTTAAATGCAACCTCAGGGTCCCTTGTGAATGTTATGGCTTTCTCGGCCTTTTCGCCTTTAAGCCCGAGGATCTTTTCAAAGATAAGGCGGTGCAGTATCACGACATCGAGGTTCCTCCAGTAAGAAGAATTATCCGAGCTTATCAGCCCGCCGGCATCCGCCCTCTTGAGCTTCAGGCAGAGGCAGTCCCTTCCTCCGAGATAGACCCCGATCACATGCCCCTTGCAATCCTTCATGTACGCGGACATCCCTTTCCTGCCCCTGACTTTGACCATATCGAAATATCTGCTTATCTTGGCGGAATTCTCCAGGAAACCGGCCGCGGATACGCCCTCCAGCATGCGGTGGGTCGGCAGTATCGCGAGCCCTTTCGGGTCGGATGTCGCGAAATACATCATTACATAACCCTTCGCTGCGCTCAGGGCGCTGCGGCAGTCTTTTGCTGCACTCAGGGCCTTGTACTCTAACGCGACTTCGTAACGATGGTGGCCGTCCGCGATAAGCGCCTTCTTTTTTGCCATAAGCTTCTCGAGGCTTTTTATCGTACGCGGATCCGTCATGCGCCATACCTTGTTCCTTGTGCCGTCGAATACCACGTCCATGACCGGCTTCGACCTCTTCGCCGCGCTCCTCAGTATATCCATTATCTTATTGTTATCGTCAAATACGATCGAGAATACCGGGCTCAGGTTAGCGCCGGTCTCCCTCATCAGCTCCAGCCTGTCAAGCTTTGGCCCCTTAAATGTGCGCTCGTGCGGCAGGAAACCTTTCGTGCGGTCCTCCTCGAGCTTCGCCAGCGATATGAACCCGAGCCTCGCCTTCTTCCTCCCATCGATGGTGTATTCCTGGCTGTAGACGTAGATGGAAGCCTCGCTGTCCCTCACAAGGACATCGCCGCAGATCCATTCCTCGAGGAACCGCCCTGCCCTTGTATACCTGTTATTTTTTGGATCATCGCCCTTGAACTTCTTGCCTAGGTCAAGGCGGATAAAATTATTCGGATGGGCGCGGTAATATGCTTCCTGCTGTTTGCTGTTGATCACGTCGTAAGGCGGGGTGATGACCTTCGAGAGTTTTCCTACCGTGCGGGTATCGTACCTGTAGCCGTTAAAGGGTTTTATTATCGTCATTTTTTTATAAGGCCCACTATAAGCGCTCCGAGGAAATCAAAAAACACGTCGATAATGGTGCAGACCCTGCCAGGGACGAACAGCTGGTGGATCTCATCCGATGCGCCGTATAGGACCGTGCAGGATACGGCGATGATAACCATCGTCCTGCGCGGCATTCCCGCGCGGCTGCCTTTCAGGGCCCGCATAAGCAGGAAACACAACCCGCCGTACTCGACCGTATGCAGGAATTTATCAAGCTGCGGGATCTGCGTCTCCGGTAGCGGATGTTCCATCGCGGAACCGATAAAGATTATAACACAATATGCTATGACAGGAAACCAAAAAATCAGGAAATTGCGGATACGGGCGGGCCTCACCTGAAGAAGCTCTTTAACTTCCTGGCGAACATGGCCGCCTTGGGGAAGGCCTCTTCTCCGGAAGATTTCGCGAACTCCTTAAGCAGGCGCCTCTGCGCCTCATTTACTATCGTGGGTGTCTCGACTATAACGCGCACATGCTCATCGCCCCGGACGCCGGAATGCACGTCGGCAATCCCTTCGCCCCTGAGCCTGAATATCTTTCCGCTCTGCGTGCCGGGAGGCACCTTCATCTTTACCCTGTTCTTTAGAGTCGGCACCTCGACCTCGGTCCCGAGCGAGGCGTCGACCATCGAGATAGGGACTTCGCAGATTATGTCGCTGCCGTGGCGTTCGAAGATCTCATGCGGCCTTACATATACGAGGACATAAAGGTCGCCGCGCTGGCCGCCGCGTAATCCCGCTTCGCCTTCGCCCGCGACGCGCAGCCGCATGCCGCTCTCTATGCCGGCCGGTATCTTTACGGTTATCTTCCTGTCTACGACGGTCCTGCCTGCGCCCCTGCATTTCGGGCATGGCTTGGTGATCGTGCTCCCTTCCCCTCCGCACTTGTCGCACGCGCGAGAGAAGAGCATAAATCCCTGGGATGATTGTACCTGCCCCGCGCCGCCGCATTTCGGGCATGTCTGGCGGCTCGAGCCCGGCGCAGTGCCCTCGCCCTTGCAGCTCTGGCACATCTCATGCCGCGGGACGACGAATTCTTTTGACGTGCCGAATGCCGCCTCTATGAAGCTAATCTCGAGATCGAATTGCAGGTCCGAGCCGCGGCGCCTCCCGCCGGCGCCGGATTGCCTGCGCCCTCCGAAAACACCGCCGCCGAATATGCCGCCGAGTATATCTTCGAGGTCGATGCCGCCCACGCCGAGGTCCTCGAATATGCTCGAGAAGTCGGCGCCGCGGTAAATATCCTCGCGCGTGTAGCGCGAATCAATCCCCTCGTGGCCGAACTGGTCGTACTGCGCCCGCTTCTGCGGGTCCGACAATACGGCATAGGCCTCGGAGAGCTCCTTGAACTTCTCTTCCGCGGCCTTCTTGTCGGACGGGTTCCTGTCCGGATGATACTTGAGCGCCAGCTTGCGGTAGGCGCCCTTTATCTCATCTGCCCCGGCACCCTTCTGGACGCCGAGTATCTCATAGTAGTCTCTTTTATCCATTGATTTAGGGACGGTTCTTGAGCCAATCGGAGAAGTGTCCCCAGATTTATCTCCGGGGGGACACTTTTAGCTTTGGCTCAAGAACCGTCCCTGCCTTTATTTTTTCTTCTTGTCTTCGTCGTCCGCCCTGAACTCGGCGTCGATAATGTCGTCCTTCTTGGGGCCGCTTTCCGCGCCGCCGGGCGCATCACCCTGAGGCTGTTCGGGTCCAGGTCCGGCTTGAGGCCCACCCTGCGGGCCTGCGCCCCCCTGGCCCCCTTGGGGGTTCTGCGCGCTCGCCTTATAGATCTCTTCGGCGAGTTTATACGACGCCTGCTGAAGCAACTCCATCGACTTCTTTATACGGTCAAGGTTCTTGTCCTTTATCGCCTGTTTAAGGTCGTTGAGGCCCGTCTCGATATTGGCCCTGTCCTGCTGGCTGACCTTGTCGCCGTAATCCTTCAGCGACTTCTCGGTCGAGTAGACGAGGGTGTCGGCCTGGTTTACGGCCTCGACCTCTTCCTTCTTCCTGCTATCCTCGGAAGAGAACTTCTCGGCTTCCTTGACCATGCGGTCTATCTCTTCCTTCGACAGCTTCTTCGGGGCCGTGATCTTTATCGACTGCTCCTTGCCTGTGCCAACATCTTTCGCGTTGACATGGACAATGCCGTTCGCATCGATATCGAATGTGACCTCGATCTTCGGCATGCCCCTGGGAGCCGGCGGGATTCCCACAAGGTCAAACCTGCCAAGTTCCACGTTGTCGTTCGCCATCGGGCGTTCGCCCTGCAGAACCCGCACCGTGACTGCCGGCTGGTTGTCCGCGGCGGTAGAGAACGTCTGGCTCTGCCTCGTCGGTATGGTCGTATTCCTCTCTATCAATTTAGTGAACACACCGCCCAGCGTCTCGATGCCCAGCGAAAGCGGGGTGACGTCCAGGAGCTGTATGTCGTTTATCTCGCCCTTCAACGCGGCCGCCTGTATTGCGGCGCCCAAAGCGACGCACTCCATCGGGTCTACTCCGCGCTCTATCTTCTTGCCGACGTAATCCTCTACGAACTTCTGGATTATCGGCATGCGCGTAGGCCCGCCGACGAGTATTACCCTCGCGATATCGTTCATGGTCAGCTTCGCGTCCTTGACGGCGTTCTCCATCGGGGCGCGGCACCTGTTGACTATCGGGGATATGAGGTCATCGAGTTTCGCGCGCGTTATTGTATGCGCGAAATGCTTCGGACCGCCCGCGTCCGCCGTGATGAACGGCAGGTTGATGTCGGTCTGCAGGGTGCTCGAGAGCTCGACCTTCGCCTTCTCGGCCGCTTCGCGCAATCTCTGCACCGCCATCTTGTCATTCTTGAGGTCTATGCCGGTATCGCGCTTGAATGTCCCGACTAAATAATCTATCAACGCGTTATCCATGTCGGTCCCACCAAGTTGCGTGTCGCCGTTCGTGGACAACACCTCGAAACCGCTCGCCTTCTGCTCCTTGTCATACCACATCTCCATGATGGTGACATCGAGCGTTCCGCCGCCGAGGTCGAAGACCATTATCTTCATCTCTTTTTCGGCCTTGTCGATACCGTACGCGAGGCACGCGGCCGTCGGCTCGTTGATGATACGCAGGACCTTAAGCCCCGCTATCTCGCCGGCGTCTTTAGTCGCCTGGCGCTGGTTATCGTTGAAGTAAGCGGGGCATGTTATGACCGCCTCGTTTACCGAGTCGCCGAGATATGCCTCAGCGTCCTGCTTGATCTTCTGCAGGATGAACGCAGATATCTGCTGCGGCGTATAATCCTTGCCGTACACGCCGAACTTGAAATCGGTGCCCATCTTCCTCTTCGCGGCCTGTATCGTCCCTTCCGGGTTGATAGCGGCCTGCCTGCGCGCCGGCTCACCTACGAGGCGCTGTCCGTCCTTAGTGAAAGCCACGTAAGACGGGAACGCCTTTCCGCTCGCGACGCCCGCGCCTTCCGCGGACGGTATTATCGCCGGGCGGTCGCCTTCCATGACCGCTGCGGCTGAGTTCGATGTACCGAGATCGATACCTATAGCTCTTGCCATTTTATTTTTCCTCCTCTGGTTTTTCTTCCGTTATATCCGTTATATCCGTTATATCCTTTTCCTGCTTGTTAGAGACCTTCACTGCCGCCGGCCTCAGGACCTTCCCGTTAAGCTCATATCCTTTTCTCATCACTTCAAGAACGGTATTTTCGGGATGGACGACATCCTCGACATGCTCGACGGCCTCGTGCTTCTCCGGGTCGAAAGGCTGGCCGGCCGGGTCGATGACCTTCAGTCCGCTGTCCTTTAATATTTCGGTGAAATCGCGCTTCACCATCTCGATGCCCTCCAGCAGCATCTTCGCGTCATTCGTGTTCCTGGCCGAATCTATGGCGCGCTCAAAATCATCCATCACCCTCAACAGTTCCGTAATTAGGCCCTCGTTAGCGAATTTCAGGAAATCAAGCCTTTCGCGGTCCTGCCGTTTCCTGCGGTTATCGAAATCGGCCTGCATGCGCAGCATCTTCTCGGCGCACTCTTCCGCCTTGGCGGCGCCCTCTTTCAATGCCGCAAGCTCTTCCTCTGTGATCTTTACTTTTTTATGGTCATCCATATTCTTATTCGCTTAACCTGGTCAGGAGCCTGCTGAAGGCGTCGCTCACGAACTCCACTGCGGGGACGGCCCTCGGATAGTCCATCCTGGTGGGCCCTATCACGCCTATGCTTCCGACGTTCCTGTTCCCTATCCTGTAGTTCGATATCACGATACTGCATTCCTTGATGTCGTTATAAGGGTTCTCCGAACCGATATGTATCCTCGCGCCGCGCTCGTTCATGTCCTGGTCCATCAGGTCGAGTATCTCTTCCTCTTCCTCGAGGACCCTCATCAGCCGCTTTACTTTCTCGGCGTTCCTGAACTCCGGCTGCTCCATCATGTGATGGGCCCCATCCAGCAGTATCCTCTCGCCGCTGTCCTCGAGTATATGCGACATGTTCAACAGTTCCGTCGCTTCCTTGAAAAGGTGGTGGAACGGGTCGTTCTCTCCTATGACCCTCCTGAGCAGGTGGTCCGCTATCTCGTTGAGCTGCAGCCCGTCAAGCTCATCGTTAAGGAACTTCGATACGCGCGAAAGCTCGTTCTCTTCCAGCACTTCCTGGATCTCGAATATCGAATGCTTTACAAGGCCCTGCGCCGTAAAGAGCAGCGCGTAGACCTTTGTTTTCGTAGCGGGTATCAGCTCTATCCTTTTGAACGTCCTTCTCTTCGCGCGCGGAAAACTGACCAGGGAGGTCTGCCCCGTCAGCCCCGATATGATCCTCGCGGCCCTCTTAATAAGGTCCTCGAGCTCATCAGCCTCCTGGCTCAGGGCGCCCTCGACAAACTCCTTCTCGTCCTGTGTCAGGTATCTCGGCTCCATTATGGAATCGACAAAGTACCTGTATCCCGTATCTGTCGGTATCCTGCCTGCCGAGGTATGGGGATGGGTTATATACCCGACCTCTTCAAGGCTGCACATAATATTCCTGATGGTCGCCGGGCTCAGGTGCTCCCTCAGCTTCTTCGACACGGCAAGGGAACCTACCGGCGCGGCAGTCGAAACATACGAGTCGACTACCACCTCCAGAATGCTGTTTCTCCTTGATAAATAATCGGTTACAACCATATTTCTAACCTCGTTAGCACTCTTTTCCTTTGAGTGCTAACTAGAGTTTATCACAAAAGCCTTTTTTGTCAAGTAAATTTTTTAGCCTGATAGGCATATCGGCCTCAAGGCAGACGGATTCACCCTTATACTCCCGGCTAATTATGCTCGCTTCCTTATATATCTGGCTTAGGAGCTTCCCTTCTGACTGGGGTATGACGGCCTTCACATAGACAAGCGACGCAAAGAGTATCATGGAGATCCTCTTCACGAGCTCATCGAGGTTCTCCTTCATGAGCGCGGATATGGATATCGAATTATCGAACTCCTTCAGCAGCCGGCCTATCACGGCCTTATCCGCTACTTTATCTGTCTTGTTCAGGACCGTTATCATCGTCTTGTCGTGCACTCCAAGCTCTTCGAGGACCTCATGGACTGCATCGCTCAGCTCATGGACTATCGGGCTTGAAGCATCAAGCACGTGCACGATAATATCGGCCTCGGCTATCTCCTCCAGCGTCGCCTTGAACGCTTCGATCAGGTGGTGGGGCAGCTTGTGGAGGAAGCCTACCGTGTCCACGAAGACCACCTTCTGGTTATTCGGAAGCACAAGCCTGCGCGCGGTAGGGTCCAGCGTGGAGAAGAGCCTGTCCTGTGAAAGCACATCGGAATCCGTGAGCGAATTCAATAGCGTGGATTTTCCCGCGTTCGTGTATCCGACAAGCGAGATTATCGAGAGGTCGCCCTCATGGCGTTTACGCCGGAGCTCTTCCCTGCGCCCGTGGATCTTCTCGAGCTCATCCTTGAGTTTCGATATCTTATCCCTTATCTTCCTGCGGTCCATCTCGAGCTTCTGCTCGCCGGGGCCTCTCGTGCCTATGCCGCCCCCGAGCCTCGAAAGCATTATGCCTTTTCCTTTCAGGCGCGGCAGGAGGTATTCGAGCTGCGCCAGCTCGACCTGGACTTTGCCTTCCGTAGAATGCGCCCTGCGCGCGAAGATATCCAGTATAAGCTGCGTCCGGTCGATCACCTTTACGCCTATCGACTCCTCGAGGTTCTGCTGCTGGGACGGTGTAAGGTCCTCGCCGAATATGGCCACCTCGGCCCCCTTGTCCTTGCAGATGAGGCTTATCTCATCCGCCTTTCCCGTCCCGATAAAATGCCCGGCTACGGGCTTGTCCTTGAAGCATTCGACAATATCGACTACCTCCAGGCCGGCAGAACGGACGAGTTCCTTCAGCTCGAGGTTCGTATCATCCAGCTTCCATGTGTCCTTATATTTTCTGTCAAAAAATTCAACAGTGACTAAGAGAGCTTTTTCCATATCGCCCTTGCTGTCTCCTCGGTGTCAAAATCCTCGTCGAGTTCGATCCATTCTATCCGCTTGTCGCGCCTGAACCACGTTAGCTGCCTTTTTGCGAAATGCCTCGTGTTCCTCTTGACTAGCCTCTTCGCCTCTTCGAGGTCATAGTCGCCCGCAAGATAACCGAAAGCTTCCTTATATCCGAGGGCCTGCGACGCCGTAAGGCTCATCTTCCCTGCCATAAGCGCCCTCGCCTCGTTTATAAGGCCCTCCGAGAACATCTGGTCGACCCTTTCGTCTATCTTCCCGTATAAAGCCGCGCGCTCCATATTGAGCCCGAATATCCTTACGTTGTATTTATCGCCGAGGCCGGACGTCCTCTTCCTTAGCTCCGAGATAGGCGCGCTTGCCTTTTCATATACTTCCAGCGCCCGTATTATCCTGCGCAGGTCATTGGGATGTATGCCGGCGGCACCGGCGGGATCCGCCTGCTTAAGCCTTGCGTACAGCTGCCCGACGCCAAATTCCGCCGCTTCTTCCTCGAGCCTTTGCCTTAGCTCCCTGTCGGTGACCGGCGCCTCGAATATGCCGTCTATCAGGACCTTCACGTAAAGCCCGCTGCCCCCCACCAACAGCGGCGTCTTTTTGCGCGAGATCATCTCCTCAATGGCTTTTACCGCAAGCACCCGGAACTGCGCGACCGAGAACTCTTCCGAAGGATCGATTATATCCACGAGATGGTGGGGAAGGGATCCCAGCAGGACCTTGGCCGGCTTGGATGTCCCTACGTTCATGCCCCTGTAGACCTGCATCGAGTCGCACGAGATTATCTCGCATTCGATAAGCTTCGCGAGCTCGAACGATATGCCCGTCTTCCCGATCGCGGTGGGGCCCACAATGAAGACCAGCTTGCCGGGCATGCGCTACGGAAGGACTTTCGTCGGGAGGCCTTCGGCGCGCAGTTTCTTCGCGAGTTCCTCCGCATCTTCCCTTGCATCGAGCCTGCCTACACGCACCTTGTAGGATTCCTCCGCTTCCTGCCCGGACTTGGCTATCGATGCCGCATACCCTTTTTTGACGAGTTCATCGCACAGCTTCAACGCGTTCGCCTTCTTATTGAACGAGCCTACCTGTACAGTGAAAAACAGGATCTCGTCGCTCATCGCCTGCGCGGCCATCTGGGCCTCGAAGCTCATGGGGTATTCGCTCCTGACCTTCTGGTAATAGTTGCGCGCGGACTGCCATTTTCCTTCCTTCTGCGCGCTCTTCGCTATCCTGAAGTACGCGGTAGCGCGCCCCTCGGACTTCGGGTATTTCGTTATATATTTTTCGTACTCCGTAAAAGCGTTCTTATAATCCCCGGACATATAATAGCTGTCGGCGGTCCCGAGCTGCGCGAGCGGGCAAAACCCGCTGTGCGGGAACGCGGTAAGGAGCTGCCCGAAGTTCTTCCTCGCCAGGTCGTACCTGCCTATCTTGTTCAGGCTCGTGCCTATCATATAATACAGCTTGTCCTGCTCTTTTGAGGACCCGATCTGCTTGACGCCCTCGCGCACCGTGTTATCGTAGTCGCCGGTAACGAAATATTCCTCTACCGTTGCCGCAGCAGCATTTGCGGGAAAAGCGAAATGCCCGCAAAACAATATGAACACTGCCGCGCTGCCGGCAAGCGTATGCCCGACTACGGAGCTTACCTTGACGCTCTTCAGCGTCCCTATCAGATCTTTCCCGCCTTCAAATACAACCTTTATATTTTGCCTGTTGCGTCCGGTCACTTTATGTTTTTCCTTTCTGCATATATTCTCAACGAGGACCTCGGTCTGCCTGCCTATGAACCCCTTGTCCTTTTTGTCCGACATCTTATCGCGCAGCTTAAGCAGCACCTGGTTGCGCTCCTCTTTAACCTTCATCGGGACATCATCACCGAGCCCGCAAGCCTTCGCGGGCGGCCGCGGCGAATACTTGAATATGAACGCGGAATTGAATTCCGCCTCTTCCATGAGGTTTTTTGTCGCCTCGAAATCCGCGTCGGTCTCCCCGGGATACCCCACTATGACATCCGTAGTTATCGCGCAATCGGGGACATACTTGCGCAGCATCCCGACCTTCTTGAGGTAATCGGAGGCCGAATAGCCCCTGTTCATCGACTTCAATATTCTATCAGAACCCGACTGCAAGGGCAAATGCAGATGTTCGCAGACTTTCGGGGGGTCCCTCATAGCCCTGAACAGTTCCTCTCCCGCGTCCTTCGGGTGGCTCGTCAGGAAGCGTATCCGCTCTATGCCGCTTACCTTATCGATCCCTTCAAGCAGTTTGATAAAAGCACAGGGACTGTCCCCGCAGGGGACTGTCCCTTCTCGATAGGAATTCACATTTTGTCCTAGCAGCGTCACTTCCTTATATCCCTCATCAGCTAATTTATTGATCTCATCAATGATGTCATCGGCTGGCCTGCCGACCTCCCTGCCCCTTACGTACGGCACGATGCAGTAGGAGCAGTAGTTATTGCATCCCTCCATTATCGTGACCAGCGCCGATATGCCTTTTGTATGATAGGCGATATTATCCACGTACGGGCGCGCCTCTTTATCGGTCGCGATGACGGCTTCCCTGCGGTTTGCGATTATCCCGTCGACCATTCCGGGGATATCGTAGATATTCGCGGGCCCCGCGATGAAATCGACTATCGGCAGCCTCTCGATGATCTTCCCGCCCTTCGACTTCGCCATGCATCCGACGACGCCTATCACCATCTTCGGCCTCTTCTTCTTGAGCGCCTTCAGCGCGCCAATGTTGCTTATCGCGCGCTCTTCCGCATGTTTCCTGACCGAACAGGTATTGAATATCGCGACGTCCGCCTCTTCCGGCGAAGCCGCGAGCGCCCATCCCTTTTTCATGAATAGGCCCGCGATCTCCTCCGAATCCCGGAAGTTCATCTGGCATCCGAACGTGCGTATGTAGAGACGTGGCCCGGATTTTCCATAATCCTTCGATTCTCCGGTAGTTGGCATTTAACTTTTACTCCTTTATACAAACTATCGAATGGTTCAAAAATTTCAAAATTCTATATTTTTCCGTTATAACTTAAGGTGCTCTTGTGATAACTTCGAACCCATTCCACCAGTCATTAGAACCATTGGCTTTCGTGTATATTTTAAAAACAGATCTAAATTCCGGATTTTTCTTGATGAAAACCTTATTTGCGTTTGAAACAAATTCCCAATTTATATCATCAACTAGAATGGTACATTTCTCTTGTAAATAAGGAAGAACTATGCTCAATCCCTCAAACTGATCTTCAAAAGTATGCACACCATCATAATAATAAACATCAATTTTTAAATTGGGCTCTTTGAAAAATATATCTCTGATTGCCTGCTTATAGTCCTGGTTATAAAACTCTATATTTTTGGGATACATAAACTTCTTTAAATTATCGCTTAGAATAGCCTCGTTCTTTCTCTCTTTGTCAAACTGGGAAAAATTATCGATTGCAATACATCGAGTAGACGGATTAAATAGTGCGGCACTCAATAAGCTACGCCCTTGAAAAGTTCCAACTTCTAAATATACGCCGTTTTTGCATAAATGGTGAACGATTTCGTTGATAAAAAAACTTATGTTGTCGGTACTCATACCCTTAACATTTTTCTGCTCTAATATATCCATTCTACGATCTTTTGGATGTAGGTCCTTTTTGTAATCATGCCAAGATTGCGATAAAATATCATATATTTCTGATTTTTTATCCACGTGAACCCTGGCCAGTTTATACCTTATTTTGCGTATAAAGAGAATGAGAGAAGAAGATATATATAACTTAAACATATTTTTTAAATACCCAAGCATGACTACTCTTCCCTTCTTACGTTCAGTTCTCTTTATTCATCATATGCTACACATCGACATGCAATACCCTCCTTACCCCAAGCCCGATCAAAAAGCTCAGCGCGGCCACTCCGAGGCTTATCGCGGACATCTCGATGAAGCGCGCCCTAAAGGGTATCTCCCTGACCACCGAATAATAAAAGGTGAAAACGAGTATCAATAAGACCGCGGCAACGATCGTCAGCCCCAGGGCTAAATAGTAGTTTCCCGTAATGAAATACGGGAAGACAAGCATTGAGACCGCGATCACATAGGCGATGCCCGTATAGACCGAGGCCTTTAAGGGGCTCTTCTGCCCCGTCTCCGTCTTCGTGGAAAGATATTCGGATGCCGCCATGGAGAGCGAGGCCGAAAATCCCATGATAAGGCCGACCATGCCGATCAGGCGGGAATTTTGCAGGGCGAACGTGAATCCTGCCAATGCCCCGGTGAACTCAACAAGCGCGTCATTGAGCCCGAGGACTACCGATCCCATATACTTGAGTTTGTCCTCGTCTATCATGCCTATCAAGAGGTTCTCGTGCCCCAGTTCCTCTTTCTGTATCCTGCCGGCTTCCGGCACGGTGCCTGCCAGCTTCGCATAGGATACCTGCGCGCCTTTCTCCCCGCTCTCCATCAGCCTTATGCCGAAAGTCACCCCGAATACCATCGAGACAATGACATAGAACAGGTATTTCCCGCCTTTCGGCCGCGCGTCCTTGCCGGAGCATTCCTTCCATATATCGTAGTGGCGCTGCTCTTCATCGGCTATCTCGCCCAATATCCTGCCGTTATGTGCGCTCTTAGCCATCGATGAGAGCCTCCTGTATATCCGGACCTCCGTTATCTCGTTCCTCTGGAATTCCAGGATGATATCTATCGTCTTTTTGTCGAGCATATGAGCGCCTCTTTCTTAGCCCTCGGCAGTTTCTTTATCCTCTTCTCTTCAGTGAACGCGAGCTTGAAATACCTGTATTCCTTGTGCCAGACCAGCTCGACCGGGCGCCTGTCGCGCGTATACTTAGCGCCCTTGCCTTTGTTGTGCGTCTCGATGCGTTTCTTGATGTCCGGCGTGTAGCCCGTGTAATAAGTACCGTCGCAGCATCGGACGATGTATACGTAGAAAGTCCCGGTACGTTTAATTTTCAGGCTTTATCCCCCCGAATATTGCCAGCTCGAACACTTTTAGGTAGCAATCCACTTCCCTAAAACCGATCTGACGCAGCCACGAACACTGCTTTTCCGCCGGGGACAGTATATTCGCGTCCTTTAGCGGATTATTGTAGTGGGTATTCGCGATCTCCGCGAGGGTCTTCTTTGACCCTGCCGCGCGATGGTACCTGTATATGCAATCTATGAACATCTCATTGAATACCTTTTCAAGCCACGGTGTCGGCGAAGATACGTGCTCAAGGTTCAGGAACAGCCCGCCCGGCTTCAACAGGCCGAATATCTCCCTGTATATCTGCTTCTTCCTGCCGTCAGGCTGGTGGTGTATCGAGAGCCCCGATACGATAACGTCGAACTTGCCGTACTTTTTTACCCGCCCGGGCCATGAGGGCTTGCCGTAGTCCTCCGCGATGAATACGCACCGCCTTCCGAGCTTCCCTGATTTTTTCTTCGCCGCGGCTATCATCGTATCCGACATATCCAGGAAGACGCCCTTCGTCCGCGGGTACTTTGACATTATCGCCATCCCGAGGATACCGTCGCCGCAACCGAGATCAAGGATATTCCCCGGGCGCGGGCGCGCTTTTTCAACCATCATCATGATTATCTTTAACTGGTAATCGGCAAGCGGGATAGCGCCCCTGACGCCTTCGAGATACCGCTTACTGAGGACTTCTCTCTTCCA
>JBAZFE010000007.1:0-25330 GCA_041653555.1 Candidatus Omnitrophota bacterium | reverse complement strand
CCTATCGCTATTATCGCGACCGTCGCGGTCTGCAGGAACAGGTTCGAAAGGTTGCGCGGGGTCAGGAATATCCCTTTCGTCATGAATGTGAATATGAGCCATATCGCGACGAGCGCGATCAGCATCGTGAACTTGCGTATCTTATCCTGGGCGAGGAACTTCCTGAGGCCGGCCTTCTTTTCCATTTTCTTATCCGTCTCCCGTCATTGGGCGCAGACCCGCTGCGTTCCGGTGGCGTACATCATGATATTTTCCTGCGTGGCGTCCTTCTTCAGCAGCTCGCCGGTTATATGCCCTTCCTGCATCACGATGATCCTGTCGCTTATTCCGAGGACCTCGTTCAGTTCGGACGATATCACCAGCACCGCGACGCCCTTATCGACCAGCTCGTTTATGATATTATAGATCTCGACTTTCGCGCCCACGTCGATGCCCCTTGTCGGTTCGTCGAGTATAAGGACCTTCGGTTCGGTCATCAGCCATTTGCCGAGGACGACCTTCTGCTGGTTCCCGCCGCTCAGGTTGCCCGCCTTCTGCTCTATCGACGGGGTCTTTATTTTCAGGTCGGCGGTGTATTTTTCCGCGTATTTTATCTCCTCGTTCCCGTTGACGACCTGCAAAGTCGATATCTTCTTCAGGCTCGCGAGCGAGATGTTCCTTTTTATGTCCTCATCGAGTATCAGCCCGTAACGCTTCCGGTCCTCGGAGGCCATGCTTATCCCGACCGCGACCGCGTCTCCGGCGTCATGCATGGAGATCTCCTTGCCTTCGAGGTATACTCTGCCCGATACCGGCCGCCCCCACATATGGAAGAGGCTCATCACGAGCTCCGTCCTGCCCGCGCCGACGAGGCCCGCTATGCATAGCACCTCGCCTTTGCGCAATGTCAGGTTAATGTTGCGCACCGCCCTGTTCATCCCGGGGTGTATCGCGGTCCAGTCCCTTATCTCCAGGACCGTCGCGCCGGGAACGCGCTCCTTCCGGGGATATATATTGGACAGCTCGCGCCCCACCATCAGCGATATCAGTTTGTTCTCGTCGAGGTCCTTCCCGGGGTATGTGCCTACCGTCGCGCCGTCGCGCAGGACGGTGATGCTGTCGGATATGTCGAAGACCTCCTTGAGCCTGTGTGAGATATATATGCAGGTGACGCCTTTTTCCTTAAGGGACTTCAGTATGTTCAACAGCCTGCCGGACTCGCCCGAGGAGAGCGAGGCCGTGGGCTCATCGAGGATAAGTATGCTCGCCTGTTTAGACAGCGCTTTTGCGATCGCTACGAGCTGTTGTTCCCCGACGCCGAGGTTGGATACTTCCATAGCGGGGCTTACATCGAGGCCGACCTGCTTCAGGGCTTTCTCGGTCTTGAGGAAACACTCGTCCCAGTTAATCACGCCGTTATGCGCGGTCTCATCTCCGAGCGTCACGTTCTCAGCTATGCTCAGCTGCTGTATCAGCGCGAGCTCCTGGTGGATTATCGCGACCCCGGCGCGTTCGCTGTCCTTTATATCGGCGAACTTCCGCGCCCGTCCGTCGATCGATATGCTGCCGTCGTAACTGCCGGACGGGTATACCCCGCTCAATATCTTCATCAGGGTCGATTTTCCGGCGCCGTTCTCGCCGACCAGGGAATGTATCTCGCCCTTCCCGACGCTGAAAGTGACGCCGTCAAGCGCCCTGACGCCGGGAAACTCCTTTGTTATGCCCTTCATCTCGAGGATATTCACGCCCATGCGTATCTGCCGGCCCTCTTATTTATATACGTCGGCTTTCTTCAGGTATCCGCCGTCTATAAGCACCGCGTCTATATTGCCCTTATCGACGACGATCGGTTTCAGCAGGATCGACGGCACGTCCATCTTGTTGTTGTTGACCGCCCCTGTCGCCCCGGGATCCTGTCCGCCGGCCATCTTTATTGCCGCGTCCATCGCCTTGGACGCGAGCTCGCGCGTGTCCTTGAACACGGTCATAGACTGCGTGCCCTTGACTATGCGCTGGGCCGCCGTGAGTTCGGCATCCTGCCCGGTCACGGGGACCTTGCCTGCCAGCCCGACCTGCGCGAGCGCCTGTATCACGCCGCCGGCGGTATTGTCGTTCGGGGCAAGCACCGCGTCGATCTTATTATTGTTGGCCGTAAGCGCGTTCTGCATGAGGTTCATCGCGACGGTGGGCTGCCAGTCCTGTATCCACTGGTCCATGACTATCTTAATATCGCCCTTAGCCGCGAGCGGCTTTATGACCGACATCGCGCCCTGCTTGAACAGTTTCGCGTTATTATCGGTGGGCGCGCCGCCGAGCACCGCGTAATTGCCCTTCGGGACCGCCTTTGCCAGGAATTCCCCCTGGAGCCTTCCGACTTCCAGGTTATCAAACGATATGTAAAGGTCGACCTTCGTATTGAGCACGAGCCGGTCATACGATATGACCTTTATGCCCGCGCTATGCGCCTCATCGACTATGGCCGCCGCGCTCGTCGCGTCGTGCGGGGCCAAAATAAGTATATCTATGCCCTGCGCGAGCAGGTTCTCGCACTGTGACATCTGTTTGGCGGCGTCGTTGTCCGATATCTGCATCTTCAGGTCTATATTCTGTTCCTTCGCGGCCTCCCTCATCTTCTGGGCATCCCTGACCCAGCGTTCGTCCCTCTGGGTCGGCAGCGAGGCGCCTATCCTCAGCTTCTTCGCGGCCGGCGCGGCATCGCACGGTCCAAACGCGGTGATAGCAATAAAAAACGCCGCGACTGATGCGGCATACCTGAGTTTTGCGCCCATGTTACTGCTCCTTTTTAGGCAACCCTATTCGTGTCCGAGCACCTTAATGAACGCCTCGACGACCTTCGGGTTGAACTGCGTGCCGCTGTGCTTCATTAATTCCTCGATCGCTGCGGCCTTTCCCATCGAATCCCTGTAAGCGCGTTTTGACGTCATGGCGTCATACGAATCCGCTACGGAGACTATCTGCGCGAGGATGTCTATCTCATCGCCCTTGAGCCCGTCGGGATATCCCTTGCCGTCATAACGCTCGTGGTGCGACCTGACAATGGCGAGTTTCTTCTTATCGAGGAAGACCGGGGTCAATATCTCTTCGCCGGTCTTCGGGTGCTCCTTTATGATCTCCCACTCCTCCGGGGTCGGCTTTCCATCCTTGTTCAGGATGCTCTCCTCGATACCCAGCTTGCCTATATCATGCAGCTCGGCGACGCTCTTGAGCATATCGGCCTCTTCCTCCGCGATGCCCATCTCGAGCGCGATCTTCCTCGCGTATTCGGCGACCCTGTCCGAATGGCCTTTCGTATACGTGTCCTTCGCTTCAATGCTTCGCGCCAGGGTCTGGACTATCCTGTAAAAATAATCCTGCAGCGCTTTGCGCGATTCGGATATGCTCTCGGCCATCCTGTTAAAGGCCTTGCCGAGGCGGCTTATCTCATCGTTGCCCCTTATGTCTACCCTGTACTTGAAATCGCCGGATGATATACGCTGGGTCGCCTCTTCCAGTTTCTTTATCGGGTCGGTCGTGCTCTTCCCGATCAGGAGCCCCAGGACGACGGCGACGAACACCCCGAGCGCCAGCACGAATATCGCGCGGCGGTTCAGCTCCCTCTCCATATCGCGGACCTTCTTCGCGGACATATCGATGCCGATGACCGCGACGGTCTTGCCGCTGTTGTCGCGGATCGGCGCGTAACCGGAAATGGTCACGCCCCATTCGTCCTCGACAAGCTTCCTGTCCGCCGAGGGCACCTGGAGGGCTTTCTTCATCTCGGGGAAACGCGAGACGTCATATTTATCCCCGGGATAGGATGTCGAGGCGTCCTTCCTCTTCGATCTTGCCAGCGGCTCCGGATCGACGACGAACTGCCATATGTCCTCATCGCCGGTGCGCGCCATCGTGTAAACAAAAAGTATCTGCGGGTCCGCCGACTTTATCTTACGGAGTTTCTCGGCGACTATCTTGTATTCCTCGCTGTCCGCCCCGGCCCTGTCGAGCGGCACTCGCATAAGGATATCCTCGTCTATGCTAAGGGCCGCGGTCTGCGCGACGAGCTCGAGCTCCTCCCTTAACTGCATGAACCGCGAATTATAACTGTACTTGTATATGAGGAAATTACTGAGGGCCGCTATGAGGAAGAGCGACAGCACGAACGCGATAGTGACCTTGGTGCGAAAGCCGCCGAATAACGGATGGGAATATCTCATTTTACCAGGCCATAGGCTAATGCCGATATAAGCGCCGAACACGGTATGGTCAATAACCAGGCCCAGGCGATCTGCCCCGCTACACCCCAGCGGACCGCGCTGAGACGCTTCAGTGAACCGACGCCCATGATCGCGCCCGTTATTGTATGGGTTGTGCTTACGGGGATGCCAAAAGCGGATGAGATGAATAAAGTTATTGCGGCGCCTGATTCGGCGCAGAAACCGTCAACGGGCTTGAGCTTCGATACCTTCTGCCCCATCGTCTTGACTATGCGCCATCCGCCGAACATGGTTCCCAGCGCTATAGCTGCATGGCACATTATAACGACCAAGAATGGGATATGAAATTCTTTTCCGAGAAGCCCGGCGCTGAAAAGCAGGCTCGCGATAATGCCCATCGTCTTCTGCGCATCATTGCCGCCGTGCCCGAGGCTGTAAGCGGCGGCTGAGACGAGCTGGCCCTTCCTGAATAGATGGTCTACCTTTAAAGGCGCGCTGTACCGGAATATCCAATGGACAGCTACGCCAAAAGCAAGCCCGAGGAAGAGCCCGGCCACAGGAGATATAACGATAAATGCGGCAGTCTTTATGATCCCGGGCCACATCAAGGCGCTCGTGCCCGCTTTTACCAGCGCGGCGCCGATAAGGCCGCCCATCAACGCGTGTGAAGAGCTTGTAGGCAGGCCGAAATACCATGTTATTAAGTTCCATCCGCAGGCCCCGATAAGCGTCCCGAAGATTATGCCCTTATCAACTATGGAAATATCTATTATGCCCTTGCCTATTGTATTTGCGACGTGAAGGCCGAAAAAAAGGAATGCGATGAAATTAAAAAACGCCGCCCATACAACTGCATGGCGCGGCGAAAGGACCCTGGTTGACACGACCGTGGCTATAGAATTCGCCGAATCGTGAAAACCGTTCAAAAAATCGAACAATAATGCGAGCAGGATCAGAAATAGGATAGTAATAGTCATAAATTTAGCTCGATTTCACGCATCATTATAGACAACGGCTATCGCAGCGTCAAGATATTAAATCAGGGCCTGCGGCTGTGATACCTCGAACGCCTCTGCTTGAATACGTACCTCGGCCTCTTTCCCTCGGCCGGCCCCTGCAGCTTGCTGAACTCGGCAGGAGTGACATCGGGATGCTTCGATACGGGCAGTGACGCCCTCATGAGCTTTTCTATATTGCGGACATCGCCGCTCTGGTCCGGCGTCGCGAACGAGATCGCGTGCCCCTTGTGCCCCGCCCTGCCGGTCCTGCCTATCCTGTGGACGTAATTTCCCGCGTCCTCCGGAAGGTCGTAATTAATGACCAGCTCTATGCCGGCAACATCTATGCCCCTTGAGGCGATATCGGTTGCGACGAGGACCCTGTACTTTCCCGACTTAAACCCGTCGAGGGCTTCCCTGCGCTGGCCGAGCGAGCGGTTAGAGTGTATCTCCGCCGAGTTACATCCCGAGTTCCTTATGGACTTCGCGATCTTTTTCGCCCCGTGCTTGGTCCTGCAGAACAACAAAACCGCGCCGTGGTATTGCGACAGCAGCTTAGTGAGAAGTTTCGTCTTCGATTCCTGCTGGATTATGAACAACTCCTGCGTGACCTTTTCCGCGACCGTGCCCGAAGGTGCGATCTCGACGGATACGGGGAGCTTCATATGGCGCGAGGCCATCTGCAATATCTCCCTCGGAAGCGTAGCGGAGAAGAGCATCGTCTGCCTCTCCTTGGGCAGGTAACGCAACACTTTTTCTATCTGCGGCGCAAAACCCATGTCGAGCATGCGGTCCGCCTCGTCGAGGACGAGCATCGCGGTATCCGAGAGCGAAACGCTGCGCTGTTCGAGATGGTCCAAAAGGCGCCCGGGCGTCGCGATTATCACGCGCGGGTTCTTGCGCAGCGCGCGCAGCTGCTCATGCATGGAGGCGCCGCCGATAAGGCAGGCGGTCTTCATGCCGAACGCGTATGCGAGCCCCTTGAAGACCTCGTCTATCTGGAGCGCCAGTTCGCGCGTCGGCGCCATGACAAGGCCCTTGCCCTTTACCTGGGCGAGGCGCTGCACCATCGGTATCGCGAACGCGTGCGTCTTGCCCGTGCCGGTCTGCGCTATCCCCACGACATCCTTGCCTTCAATGGCAAGCGGAATGGCCTTGAATTGTATCGGCGTCGGCACGGTGAACTTGATACGCTCGAGTATATCGAGTATCTTCGGCGCGATCCCGAGGCCGTAAAAGGTCTGGGCCGGCTGTGCCGGCTGCGCGGGCCTGCCATTATATTCGTTTTTATTCATCATAATTACACCTCCGCCTTGGCTTTGTTGTCCTGAGGCATTTGATGGAGATGGACATGGCAATAGGCCTCGTGATTATAGATGCTCAGGACCTGCTTACAGTGCAGATGCTTGCATTTTCTTCCCTTTGATGACGTCCTTACTCTTTTGATATCGGCTCCTTTTGTTAATTAAGCCCTGTTCACTACGAATGTCCTCTTGAGCGAATCCTTAAGTCTGCCCTTTTTCAGGTCGCGCGCTATCGCGCTAACAAGAAGGCGCGGCATAACCGCGACAAGGGAGGCAACCTCCCCGAAAGACAGGAACTTGTTGCTAAAAACGCCCTTCCAGAATACCTTGATAAAACGCTGCGGCGTGTAAAAGGAGAACTTGATGGTCCTGCCTATCTTCTTGAGCGCCGCGTGGCTGTAAGTGTCCGAATAGAGCTCGCCCTTCTCGGTGATATGGTAGCCGGCCGTCTTTTCGGCCAGTTCCCTGAGCGGCGAGAACCTTTCGATCCTCAGTTTGTTGCACGATATGAAATCCAGCCCGATCTCTTTCGCGAACTTCGGGATATAGAGCATCTCTTCCTTGCTCTCCCCTATGTTGCCGTAGATAAAATACCCGTTATAGAAGATCGGGTACTTCTTAAGCACTTTGAACGCCTCGCGGACCGTCGCAGAATCGAAACCCTTGTTCAGCTGTTCGAGGATCCGGTCGTTCGGCGATTCTATCCCCATCAGCAGGGCCTTGAAGCCCGCCTTGACCATCTTATCGAGCAGGCGCGGATGCTTGTATATCTCTATACGCGCCTGGGCGATGAAACGTTTCTTTATCCCGCGCTCGATGATACCGTCGCATAGCTTCTCCGCCCTGGCGGGATTCACGAAAAGGTCGTCATCGCTGAAGAGTATAACCTGGGCGGTAATGCCTTCGAGTTCTTTCAGGACAGAATCGACGCTTCGCGCCGAATAGGTCCTCTTCTGGCCCAGCGGGTTAAGGCTGAACGTGCAAAATTTGCAGTTGTGAGGGCAACCCCTCGCGCTCAATACCGAATCGAAGGTCAGGCCCATCACTTCTATGCCGTTAATGGCGAGCTTATATTTATTCGCCCTCAGCGCGCGGTCCGGGGCGTCGATATCGTTTACGTCACGCAGCGGCCTGTTCTTGTTGTGGACCACCGAACCGTTCTCCGCGTATGATATGCCGAGGATATCCTTCAGCGGGACCCCGTTGAGTATGTCCCTTATCGTCTCTTCGCCTTCCCCGCGTACTATGATGTTTATCTTAGGGCAAAGCCTGAAGAGTTCATCCGCCATCTCGGTCGCTTTGTATCCTCCTACGACGAGTGTTTTCCCGGAAGGCATGCGGTTCAGCAGGTCGCATATCTCCTTGAACTGGCGGTCCCAGCCTATGCTGACGCAGATTATGTCGATCTCTTTCGAGATGAAATCGAGCAGTTTTGCGGTATCTGAAAGTTCCTTCTCGTACCTGAGGTCAAGCATGGAGATCCTGCCGACGAGGCCTTCGGCGCTTGTCGCGACGTATTCGAGGCCAGTCGGCGGGAAAAGCTTCATTACACTGGTGTTGTTGCTCTCAATGTAGGGATTCAGGAACAAGGCATGATCGTATTTCACCCGCATATTATAGCATATTACGGGAATAATCTGTAAGAAACTTTGCTTTCAGCAGGCCTTCTTCCCATTCGCCCCGCGGAGTGGAATCCCAGACTATTCCCCCGCCGACGCCCATCTCGCCGGCACCTTCCCTTATGAGCAGCGTGCGTATCGGTATATTGAAGTACATATCCCTCTCGGGGGTTATATAACCTATCGCGCCGGTATATATCCTGCGGTCCTCCCCCTCGAGTTCCCTTATTATCCGCATAGCGCGTATCTTGGGCGCCCCGGTGACCGATCCGGACGGGAAGAGCGACGCAAATACCTCGCGGACAGGGATACGGCTGTCAAGCTCGCCGGTTATGGTGGAAGTCATCTGGTGGAGCTTCCTGTATTTCGTGACCTCGAACAGTTTCGGCGCCTTTATGCCCTTACCCATCCTGCCGAGGTCGTTCCTCAGCAGGTCGGCGATCATCACGTTCTCGGCCCTGTTCTTCTTGTCATATTTGAAACGGATGCCCGCTACCGCGTCGGATATTATATTGCTTCCCCTCGGCCAGGTGCCTTTCATCGGCTTTGTCATTATGCCGGACGACCTCTTCCTTAAGAACATCTCGGGAGAGAGCGAAAGTATATGGAAACCGTCGGACTCGATGTAGGCCGGATAAGGGACCGGCTGCTCCCTCAAAAGGACGTTATAGAGCGAGAAGGGGTCGCCGCGGAACGTGAACATGAATTTTACGCAGTATGTGACCTGGTATACGTCCCCGTTCTCTATATGTTCGCGTATGCTGCCTATATTCAGGAAATAGTCATCGTATGGGGTATTAAGGCGCATATCCTTCAGCGATATCCTCGGGTGCCTGGGCGCGGGCGGCGGGCTGACCGCTATGGGGGAATCGTATACTCCCATGCGCATGAGGGGAAAATCCCTTTTGGCGGGCCCCGCAAGGCTCTCCTCGAAGGAGTACCCCGCCTCATAGGAGATGAAGCCGGCGAGGTAATACCCGCGCTCGATCGCGTCCTCTATCTTGCCGAAGCACGCGTCGAAAGACGAAGGCTCCTCACAGGATATCACGGAGACGGGATCGCGGAATAACAGCGGTTTCTTGTCGAATTGTATGAGTACTTTCATGACCTCTTGGCGGGTCTGGATGTTCCACAAAAACCATAAGCGGGGAACTAGGTCATGACCTCATTAAAGATGGGACTTCAGTGCCTCGTATTCCTTCCAGATCTCGGCGGGCATGCTGTCGCCGAACTTTTTCAGGAACTTCTCTATATCTTCCAGCTCAGGGCCCCACTCCTTGGTATTTATCTCCAGGAGCTTCGTGAGGTTTTTGTCCGGTATCGAGAGGCCCGTAAGGTCAAGGTCCGAGGCGTGCGGGACATATCCGATGGGGGTCTCCTTGGCTTTCGCGCCGTTGTTGACCCTTTCGATTATCCATTTGATCACGCGTATATTCTCGCCGAAACCGGGCCATATATACCTGCCGTCATCGTCCGTCCTGAACCAGTTCACGGAGAATATCTTCGGCGGGTTGCGCATCTGCCTCCCGATATTCAACCAATGGCTGAAATAATCTCCCATGTTATATCCGCAGAACGGGAGCATCGCCATCGGGTCGCGCCTCAGCACGCCGACCTTATGTGACGCCGCGGCCGTCGTCTCCGAACCGGTGCGCACTCCGAGGAATACGCCCTGCTGCCAGTTCATCGCCTCGGATACCAGCGGTATCAGGTGCGTCCTGCGCCCGCCGAGTATTATCGCGGATATCGGCACCCCCTTCGGGTTGTCGAATTCCTTCGAAAGCGTGGGGCAGTTATATATGGAAGCCGTAAACCTTGAATTCGGATGCGCCGCCTTCTTGTCCGTTCCCGGCTGCCACGGGTTACCCTGCCAATCGAGGGCGTGCTGCGGCACGGGGCCGTCAAGCCCCTCCCACCACGGCTCGTTCTTATCGGTATCCAGGGCGGTATTGGTAAAAATAGTCGGGAAGAATTTCTTGCCCTTCAGCGTCCTGATCATGTTCGGGTTCGTCTTCATCGAGGTGCCCGGAGCGACGCCGAAAAGCCCGGTCTCCGGGTTTATCGCGTAAAGCTTCCCGTCAGGCCCGACGTTAAGCCATGCTATATCATCTCCGATGGTCCAGATCTTATACCCGGGAAGCGCCGATTCGAGCATCGCGAGGTTCGTCTTGCCGCACGCCGACGGCATCGCCGCCGTAATATAAGTGATGTTGCCCTTCGGGTCTTCTACTCCGAGTATGACCATATGTTCGGCGAGCCAGCCCTCCTGGTACCCGAGCCAGGACGCGAGCCTCAACGAGAAACATTTCTTGCCGAGAAGCGCATTGCCGCCGTATCCGGAGCCGATGCTCCACACGAAATGCTCATCCGGGAAATGCATTATGAAACGCTTATCGGGATCAAAATCGCCTACGGAGTGTAGGCCCTTAACGAAATCGCTGCGGTCGCCTATCTTCTCGATGACCTTCTTGCTCATACGCGTCATTATGCGCATGCTGACCGCGACATAAGATATGTCGGTAAGCTGGACACATGCCTTAGCGTACGGCGAATCGGGATGGCCCATCATATAGGGAAGGACATACATCGTCTTGCCCTTCATGCAGCCGTCCGAAAGCTTCGTCATCATCGCCTTCGCTTCGCCGGGGTCCATCCAGTTATTGTTCGGCCCCGCGGTGGACTTCTCCGGATGGCAGACGAACGTAAGGTGCTCCGTCCTCGCGACGTCGGTATGGTGGCTCTTATGGTAATAAGCGTTCGGCCAGGCCTTCTGGTTGAGCTCCTTGAAGATCGGATGTCCGTCGATGTCCTCTTCCTTCATCCCGATCTGTATGAGCCTGCGCGCCTCTTCGTCAGAGCCGTCGCACCAGATCACCCTTTTTGGTTTTGCAAGCTTGGCTTGTTCTTCTACCCATTTTTCGAGGGGAGTGGTCATGGGCGATATTATAGTGAATTTACCCCCGAGTATCAAGAATTTTCTTGGAACAAACGGGTACCCTGCCCTGTCTAACTGATTGAAGGCGGGAAACCAAAACGAAAGGAGGACGCCATGAAGTGTTTAAGGACAGCGGTAAAGGTCGTTTGTTTCGCGGCGATAGCGGTGTTCCTGCATGCTGCGCCGGCGCAATGCGTCGAGGATCGCGGGGGGTGCGACGGTTACGGGAACGTGATCGACCGGACGGCGGGCATGACAGGCGACCAGGATACGCTGAGGCTCGTGCAAAAATACGGACTGGATATCCTTAACCTGACATGGGAGGACACGGGCAGGTATAAGAATTCCAGCGTCGGGCCAAACATCAGCGACATGACCATACAGGTCCAGCAGAAAGACCGGAATTCCGGCCGGTATAACCTCACATGCATGCCCGTGATACGCTATCCGAACTTCTCTGACAAGACGGGTGATGTCGACCTGGACAAGTTCTTCATCCTCGCCGGCAATGAGAAAGGCGGGAATTTGAAGCGCGTATCTTTGCGCGAATTCTTAGGCGATATCCGCAATTACATGAGCGAGCCCGGTTCATGGAAAGGCGGGCGCAGGTCGCTTCTCGCGGGCCGCGATACGCACGCCCTCGTAAGCGCGCAGGCGTGCTTCCTGCCGATACCAAAGGAAGGCATTGCGGAGTTCAACCCCGTATTGTTCAACTACCAGTCCGTGGAAGGCGACCCTGCCGTTCTTACGATACTCGCCACGCGCGAAGGCACCAGCGTCACCGTCATAGATAACAAACGCGACGGCTTCAGGGCCGAGGGCGGAGTATGGGGCCAGCGCCTCTTCTTCAACCAGGACGGGGAGCGCGCGAGCCTGACCGGAAAAAGGCTCAGCGATTATATTGAGGACGGCGATGAAGGCTATCCTCCTTC
This sequence comes from Candidatus Omnitrophota bacterium, assembly GCA_041653555.1. Taxonomy (GTDB): domain Bacteria; phylum Omnitrophota; class Gorgyraeia; order Pluralincolimonadales; family Pluralincolimonadaceae; genus UBA6215. Next base: position 13,349 of record JBAZFE010000007.1, on the reverse strand, counting down.
CGGAAAACCCGGCGAGAAGGAAGGCCTCAACATGGTCATGCTTATACAGGTGCCCCTGAAGCAGAAGAATCCGATGAGATTCGGATATGCGTGCGACATGTGCGCGCCTGCGGCTTCGTTCTGCCAAGCCGAAAAGAAATGCAAGGAGGCCGGCAACGTCGAGAACGCGGTAATAGGGCACGGCAAGGTCGAAGGGCCGTTCACCGAGATCGCGGGCCTCGATATCGAGCGCGACCCGGCATATCCGATAAGGGTCACCGTGCAGTTCTATAAGGCTACGAGCAACGGCGTAGTGACGGAAGGCGACATTAAGCAGATCGCCGAACAGATCGATAAGGTATACGCTAAGGCGGATTATGTAGGCAGCCTGGTTGTCGGGGGCGATACGAAGAGGCCTACGGAATACACCGGAGATAAGAACAAGCCGCACAACTGGTGGAGGGAGTTTTGGAGGAGGCAGTCAACGCACCCGAGGTGGGGATTAGATTAGGCCGTCGACCAATCCCGATACGATGCCTGCAATGGACAGGCATCCGGTCAACCCGGGCGATTCGATCCCGATAAGGTCGATGAGCCCGGGGAAACCTTTTCCGGATTCTTCTTTTACCACGAAATCCCTGAAATCCCCGCCCGGCCCCTGCAGTTTCGGCCTTATGCCGGACGTATCCGGGCTCAGGTCTCCCGGCTCCAGCGCGGGGAAAAAAGTGCACGCGCTGTCGCAAAACTCTTTTGCCTTCGACGCATCTACGCTGTAATCGATGCGCCCGACATATTCCTCGTCCGGCCCGAGCCTGACGCCGCCTCCGAGGTCGGGCGTCGCGTGTATGCCGAGCCCGGCCCCCTTCTTCTTCGGCACCGGATACACGAGCCTGCTTATCATCTTCGCCTTCGGCGCGCTCACGCGGAAGTAATCCCCTTTGCACGGCTTTATCGCGTATTCCTCGCTGTCGAGGCCCGCCATCGCCGCAACGTTGCCTGAATCGAGCCCTGCGCTGTTTACCAATATCCGGGTATGAAAATCCAGTTCCTCGCCGTCGGCATCCTTTACCGTGACCTTATAACCGCCCGCGGCCTTCTCGATGCGCGTCACTTCCGTATTATAGGTAAGCGTCCCGTCGCGTGACTTGAACTTGCGCTCAAGATCTTTCATGAGTCCGTGCGTATCTACTATTCCAGTGGACGGCGACCATATCGCGGCTTCGGCTGATATGTTCGGCTCGAGCTTTTTAACACCTTCAGCCGATATCAGTTCAAGGCCGGGGACCCCGTTCTCCTTTCCTTTTTTGAAAAGCGCCTCGAGATCCGGCAGCTCCCCCTTATTCACCGCGACGATGAGCTTGCCGGTCTTCTTATGCGGGATATTGTTCGCGAGGCAGTATTCGTAGAGCAGGCCGTTGCCTTCGACACAAGTCCTTCCCTTCAACGAGCCCTTCGGGTAATATATGCCGGCATGGATGACCTCGCTGTTGCGCGAACTCGTCTCGCGCCCGAACGAGTCGTGCCTCTCTATGAGGAATATGTCCTTGTTTTTTACGGACAACGTCGCCGCGACAGCAAGACCGATCACACCGGCGCCGATGACCGTTATTTCCGTCTTTTCCATTTGCTCATAAGTATACTATATCCCCGGGGTGGTACAAAGAAAGAAAAAGGAGCATATACTCTTTCAGGTGGCGTGTTATCAGGAAGTTGTTCTTCACGTGTTCCCTGCCGTTCTCGCCGAGTTTGCGCGCGTAATCCGGGCTGTGCAACAATTGTTTCAGCGAAAAACCGGCGCCTTCTATCGAGTTGCACAACAATCCCGAATATTTATGCGCTATCTGCAGGGGTATCCCGCCGACATTCGACGCGACTACCGGCTTCGCTTTCCACAGCGCTTCCGACACCGTTAGCCCGAATCCTTCGCGCAGGGATTTCTGCATGATAACGGTCGAGGCCCTTTGAAGTGCGTTTATCTCTATGTCGTTCTGCGCGAGCAGCAGTATATGTATATCGGGGTCGCCCTTGGCGGCTTCCCTGACCTCGAGAAGGACTTCCGCGCTCTCGGGATCGTCAGAGGCGCCGCCGCCAGCGAGCACGAGGCGGCAATCGGAATATTTTTTAACCTGCTTGTAGACCTGTATCACTCCGAGAGGGTCTTTTAACCTGTCAAAACGCGATATCTGCGTCACTATGGGCTTGTCCTTCGGGATGCCGTATTTCTCCAGCACCGCGTCTATCGTCTCCTGCGGCAGATCCTTGTTCTTGTCGCTGAGCGGGTCTATCGACGGGGATATAAGGAACTGCTTTACCGGTAATTTTTGCGAGAACGCGGGAGCCGAGAAGACGGACGCGTCATACCTGTCGATATAGCCCCTGAGGAAATCCCACACCCTTTTATTTGGTTCCGATACGTCAACGTGGCAGCGCCATATCCATTTGTTCCCGGCCTTCTTGTCCACGAGCGCTATCGGCTGGGGGTCGTGTATGAAGACGACGTCGCCGTACGTGTTTAGCTCCTCTATGTTGTTGCGGCTTGTCTCCAGGAAGACGTCGAAATCCTGATCGAGCAATTCGACATTGACGCCGTGGAGCGCGTTATGGAATTTCTTCGTCGCTTCGAAGAACCTCTCCCCTCCCTTTATGAAGTCCCATCTTGCGTCGACGCCGAGTTCCTTAAGCATAGGCACCATCCTGCTGAGTATCTCGGCCACGCCGCCGCCTACGGATGTGGAGTTGATATTCTGTATTACCTTGCCCCGCAGCTTCTCGGCAAGGAGCCTCAGGTCGTCTATCTGGGGCTGCCCGACAACGGGTATATATTCGTCTATCTTTGCCATTTCAGTAAGATGACCTTGAATTAATTATACGGACCATCCTGCTCCTGAGTCCCTCGAGCGTGAAAGTATACGGGTCGAGCTGGGATATCTCCCTCGCTATGCGTTCGTCCCCTATCGAGGTCCTGATCCAGTTGGAGAAGTCGTTCGTGTCCTTTTCGAGCCTCAGTCGCGCTTCGAATATATGGTAATAGATCGAATCTATCGTGACCTTGCCCAGCATATCCGCGAATTCACCGAGGTCATGCGCGGTATATTTCGTCGGTATAACGAAGCTTATCGACTTCATGAAATGGAACTCTTCGTTCTCCCCGGAAAACCTGACTTTTGCCATCGGGTTCTTCGCCAGGTAGGATTCTATAGTCGCGGCTATCTTATCCCTTAAGCTGCGGATAGTGCTGAATTGTACGACGTCTATGCTCGCAAGCCGCTCCCCGAGCTCATCCTCACCGAGGACCTCGGTCACCCAATAGGCAAAATCATTCGGCGGCTCGGGCGAGAGGTACTGGTGCTGCTGCAGGAACCTGTGCGTATGGTGATAGATGCAGGAGCCGTTGACTTCTTTCACGAGCTTGAGCAGCTGGCCGAGCGTCGACGCTCTCAGGCCTGTAAGTTCGGTAAGGTGCATCCTCGTATAGAATAAAAAGGGTTCTTTGGCTGTCCCTGTCTCTGCCATCCGGCTATTCCCTTTCCAGGTGTCCCGCTTGCCCCAGGAACCTGATGACTTCTTTATGGTCCTTCAGAAAATACGCGGCTTTCGTCCTGCTTGGCCTTCCGACAAAGACCGTTATCCCCTTCTTCTCAAGCGCCGCGAAAGCGTCCTCGTCGGTAGTGTCATCGCCGATATATACCGGCAGGACATGCTCTATGTCGCCGGCGGATTGCCGCTGTTTTTCCAGTAACCACATCACGAGCTTGCCCTTGTCCCAGTCAACCGGCGGTTTTATCTCTAACACCATCTTGCCGGCGCCTGCCCTGGCCATTCCTCCTGCAATATAACGCGCCGTCGCATCCCAAAACGCCTTCCTGACTCGGGGGACGTCTTTCCGCCTTACCATCCTGTAATGGACACTTAGCGTATAACCCTTGTCTTCAAGGACCACGCCACTCACCCCGGCCAGGCCCCTGCGCAGGTCCCGCGCTATCTTTTTTATAAGTTTCTTGAAGCCGGCGGGGACAAAGCTCCTGGATTTGATACCCGGCCCGCTGACCTCGAGCCCGTGGTTTCCGGAATATACGATACCACTGACCCCAACCATCTTCCTTATGTCTTTCAGTGACCGGCCGCTTATGACCGCCAGCCTGCATCCGCCGTCCAGCGCCAGCCTGCGCAAAAGGCCCCTTGTCCTTTTCGGGATGACCGCCTTCCCGGGGGTATCCGCGATCGGGACGAGAGTACCGTCATAATCGAGGAACAGGTATACCATTATTCCTTTTTTAATGATGTGAGCTCCGTAACGATGTTGCCGGCCCACTTATATACGTTGTTATTCTTGACTATATTGCGCATATTTTCCATGCGCTTCCTTTTATCTTCCGCAGGCATCTCTATGGCCGCTTTTATCGCGTTAGAGAACTCCTCAATAGAGTAAGGGTTGATCTGGACCGCGTCGGCAAGCTCCTTTGCCGCCCCGGTGAAGCGGCTCAGTATCAGCACCCCGTCGAGGCCCCTGTTAGACATGACGTACTCTTTCGCGACGAGGTTCATCCCGTCGTGGAGCGAGCTTACGATGCAGATATCTGCGATGGCGTAATACAACTTTATCTCTTCCGGAGAAAAATGCTTCTTCAGGTATATGATCGGTTTCCAGTCACCGTCGGAATGCTTCCAGTTCACCTTCTCGACGGCCTCGTCGATCTCTGCTATCAAGTCGTGGTAGCGCTTTATATGGGTCCTGCTCGGCGCCGCTATCTGCACGAGGACGAACTTACCCTTATATTCCGGGTATTTCTCTAAGAACCTGTCGACCGCCGAGATCCTCTCTACGAGGCCCTTCGTATAATCTATCCTTTCTACGCCGACGGCCACTATCTTGCCTTTTAGGTCGAATTCCTCCTTAAGGCCGTTGATCGCGCTTATGTCCTGCCTGGCGTTGTCCTCCGTGAAGCTGTCTACGCTTATCGGGAATGCCCGGACGAACGTCTCTTTCCCGGAACGGACGATGCTGAACTTCTCCGTGTCAACGCGCGACTCAAGCAGCCTGTTAGCCGTATCGAGGAAATTATTGCAATGGTACTGCACATGGAACCCTATAAGGTCGCACCCGAGCATCCCGTCGAGTATCTCTTTCTGGTAAGGGCATGTCGCGAATATCTCGGGGTTCGGCCACGGTATATGCCAGAAGAGCGCTATCGTCGCGTTCGGCTGTTTCTCCTTTATCATCTTTGGCAGGAGCGTAAAATGGTAATCCTGTATGAATATGAACGGGTTTTTCGACGGAAGCTCTTCGAGGATGGCGTCCGCGAATTTCTGGTTTACTTCCTTGTACATTGCCCAGTCCCATTCCCTGAAGACGGGCCGCGTATGCGTTATGTGGCAGAGGGGCCATAAGCCCTCGTTCGAAAAACCGTAATAATAACCCTGCTCCTCTTCCTTCGAGAGCCACACCCTTTTGAGGATATAGAGGTCCTCGCCCGGCGGCACCGGAAGCTTGTTCTTCGAATTCACGAACTTCCTGTCCTCATTTCCGCTGCCATGGGCTATCCATGTGCCTCCGCACGCGCGCAGTATCGGATCTATCGCGGTAACTACGCCGCTCGCGGGGCGTATGCATTTTGCCTTACCCGTCTCATCTTCGCTGACATGCATATACGGTTCCCTGTTTGAGACGACATAGAAGGCGTTCTCTCCGAGTTTTGCGAGGACAAGGTTCCTGAGCTTTTCCTGCGTCCAGAGTTCATCATTCTGCAGCCGGGCCTGGGCCTCGCCCGATATCGTCTTGCGCGCAATCCTCAGGCTCAAAGCTATCTGTTCCACTTCGCTGGCGAGTTTCCCGAAGGCGCCTTTCTCCTTCGTTATAGGATGCTGCTCATCGGTCTCTCCCTTCTGGAAACTGTGGAACCAGTCGGTAAGTTGGAGTATAGGAAGTATGAAGATCTGCCTTTGCAGCAGCAGCATTACAAGCGCGATGGAAACAACGAGGGTTATCAGGGCTGTGCTTATATGTTTCCATAAGCCGGCCAGTGTCGTAAACACATACGATGTGTCATATATGACCTCGACGGCGCCCAGTTTGTTATTCTCATCGTCGGTTATCGGGAGGACATAACTGTACACCGAAAATTCCTTGAACTTTTCGAGCGCTCCCCTCGGCACTCCGCTTTCCAGCGATTCCCTTATATACGGTTTGTCCTTATGCCCCCAATCCGCGATACGGGAAGTTATGGAAAGTATACTTCCGCTACCGTCATAGATAACGCATCCCTGGAGCCTCTCCCTCTTCTGGAAACTCTCGGTGAGCCGGTTCGCCGACCTGAGGTCGTTATTGGCAAGGATATACCTTACGGAAAGCTCCGTACTCTCGGCAACAGCCCTCGCTTTCCTCTGCAGGTCGTCCATGAGCTTGCCTTCCTCATAGTTGACCTGCACGATACCGAAGACGGTAAAGACCGCGGCAACGATTATAAGTATGGGCAGTATAAAGAGAAGTACTCGCCTCATGCTATCAGGCCCCTTCCTGTTCGCGGTTTATCGCCCTTATCGGATACGGTATGACTATGCCTTCTTTATTATACCTCTCGTGCAACCTTTTGACAAACTCATGCTTAATAAGGTACTGGTCTACAAATTCCCTCGCCCTCATGATGACAGAGAAGTTTATGCTAAAATCCCCGAAGGTGTGGTAGCGTATGAACGGCTCGAAGCCGGGCATGCCTCCGGGCACTTTCTCCATGACCTCTTTCGCCACTTCACATGTTACCTTCTCTACTTCCTTAAGATCGCTTTTATAATGGACCCCGAGGTTGACAAGCACCGCCATCTCCTTTTCCGGCAGGTAATAATTCGTCGTTATAACCTGTGTCAATTTCGCGTTCGGGACCAGGATCACGTTGTTGGCGAGCATCCTTATCTTTGTGCTCCTCCAGGTTATATCGCTGACATAGCCCTCTTCCCCGGTCTCGAGTTTTATGTAATCGCCTATCTTTATCTGCCTGGCGGCAACGATATGGAAACCGGCGAACAGGTTCGAGAGCGAGTCCTGCAGCGCAAGCGCGACGGCAAGGCCCCCTATGCCGAGGGTGGCAAGTATAGGCGTTATCGCTATGCCGAGGTTGTTCAGTATAAGCAGCAGGCCTATGCCGAATATCATTATCCTGCTTATGTTCTGGGTGAGCGAGGTGACCGGCAACGCGGATTCGATCGCGCTCGAGCGCGTGACTATAAGCCTTGTGGCTATATGCGAGAGCGCGATCATGACCGATATTGAACCCAGTACGAACAATGCCTTGCCCCCGAAATCAACCCACTTTTCAGGCAAGGAAGATACCTCAAGCCCGAAATATATGCCTAACATAATGCACCATATCATGAACGGGCCCTTTGTCGCGGCGATTATTATGTCGTCTATATCGGTCTTCGTCTTACTTGCCAAATGCAGGAAATGCCTGAATATCATGCCTCTCAATATATAACCAAGCAAGACCGTCCCGAGACAAACCAACGACGGTAGTATATAAGCCGCCGCACCATTTAAATGCTGTATAATGAGCTCCTTCATGCGGTATCCCTCCTATAACAAAAACGCCCTCCCGCTTACGCGAGATGGCGGCCCGACCATCATAATGCCTCCTGAAGCAACCTATTTGCCCAGGACCCAACTACCTATTATATTAACATCGGGTAAGCATAGCAAGATGTTTCGAAGAAATCTCTTCAATCCCTGTTTATTAAATGTATCAAGTCCGTCAGCTTTCCATAGCTGCGGAAATCAAAATTCATCACGAGGCGGGGGAGTTTCAGGTACTCCCCCTTATCAATTTCTTCCTTCAGCGGGGGCGAAAGTTCTATTTCGCCGCTCGTCAGTATTCCTTTGAATTTCCTGTTTATGGCGGCCAGCGTCTTTTCGGATATCTTCCTGTTCAACCTCAGCACGGTCCGGCCCGATACATATCTTATCGAATGATATACCCTGTAAAAATCCTCGATATACCTTATGGCCTCGTCCGCGGTCCTGACCGTACGGAAGAGGCTCATGTCCTCTTTTTCTATGAACCCGTTCCTGAGCAGCTCGTTGTTCACGAAACGCCTCCAAACGGCCCAGTACGTAGAGCCTTCCGGCTCCATCATGAGGATCGGCCTCGGCTTTGACTTGCCCGTCTGGATGAGCGTAAGCATCTCGAACCCCTCATCATTGGTGCCGAAGCCTCCGGGAAAAAGGACGGTAGCGTCGGTCTCCTTTATGAATATCAGTTTCCTCGTGAAGAAATACTTAAAACTGATGATCTTCTGTTTCTCGTAAATGTACGGGTTGGGTTTCTGCTCGAAAGGCAGGCGTATGTTCAGCGCGAACTCCATGCCCATATTCGCGCCCTTGTTCCCGGCTTCCATGACGCCGGGGCCCCCTCCGGTCACAATCATGTAACCCTTGCCGGTCATCTTCCTCGCGAACTCTTCGGCCATCTTATACTCCGGCGAAGAAGGCTTGGACCTCGCCGACCCGAATATGACGGCCTTCTTCACATGCCTGTAGGGGGAGAATATCTTGAATGAATACCGGAGCTCCTTCAGCGTGTTATTCACGAGTTTAAGGTCGCCCTTATCGTCGGATTCACGCCCGAGCTTGACGGCGGTAGTTAATATCTCGCGCAGGATACCCTCAGTCTCCGCCGAGCATGATTCACAGGTAAGGTCGTTTATGAGATTATCAACGTTCTTATCGCCGATCCGGTAGTCCTTCGGTTCCCTCTTTATCATCAGTATTGCCTTTCCAGTATGCGCCAGTGCGTATCATCATCTGACATGTTCTCCGTGCGCCCTTCGACGCAGGCAAAGATACGGTCCGGGTCTTCCAGCAGGGAGAGCGGCACTTTAAGCACTATAGCGCCGGGACCAAAGTCCGCGGTTACCTCTTTAGAATAGAGCCTTTCGTGTCCGTTCCTGCAATGGAGGCCGCCGGCATCTATCCTTATATGCAGTTTCGGCATGCCGGAAAAATCGCGGCCCTTCTTGTAGCCGATAAGATATACCGTAAAATCCCTGTCGATATCCGCCTTCCCCGCCGGGGAGAGGTTCACGGTCAAATTCCCGCCCCTGATGCCGTAGATGCCGCTTCGGCCGTTATCCTTTATCCTGAGCGGGTCATAATCCCCGAAAAGCTCGTTCCTCCTCGCGAAAGAGTACAGGTACCCCGGGTCATACACAAGCTGGCTTTTATACTTTGATATCGCCGCGCGTTTCGCCTCGACATCTTCCCGCGCGAGATCGAATGTCCCCCACGATACCTGCTTGAACTTGACCGGCGGCTTAAGGGCAAGTTCCTGATGATACCCTTTCGGCGCGGGCCAGCCCTGGACATGCACCATATAAGGATGCACAGACGGCGCCTCAAAACTGCCATCCAGGTCCCAGAGAGCGACGCGCAAAAAAAGATAAAGCGCCTTATGGTCAACGTTCGAATCTGCCGGGTGTGATACGAAGATAACCGTAGGCCGGGACTCCGCAAGTACGCTTTTCAAGTCCTTCAATATGCTATCGCCCGTATAAGGCGCCCCGTAAGACATCGCCTCGGGATACGGGACCTTGGCCTGCTTTGTAAGCATGGCCTCATAGGGCTTGGTATCACCCCAGTTGCCGGTAAATATCGCGAGCGTGCCGAAATCGGGATATCCGAGGAAGATGACATCCTTCGGGTCCAGCCCCATTCCGGCCATAGCCGACAGGGTCTCTTTCCTCCTCGTCTCCCCCATCGCGATCAGGCCCTTCGCCGACAGGACCGGATGTTTCTTGTATATGAGGAACGCTATTTCGTTGTTATCGCCGTTCGTCAGGCACGCGACCCTTACCCGGGCGCCCGCGTCCTTCGCCTTCTTTATAACGCCGAAAGCGCCTATCGCCTCGTCATCCGGATGCGGAGCGAGCACGAGGACCCTGTCCGAACGTTTGAATGCGATCTCGCCCCGGACGTCGCCCGTAAACAGCAGGACTACAAGAATACTGCATATGAGGATAGGCGGGATACGGGAACCCGCTGGGGTCAGAATCTGCACCTTGCATTAGCCCATCCCGTATGGGCCGTGAAATCTTCTTTGCACTCGAAATCGTAGTTCGTCTCGAAGCTCCAGTCTTCGTTCAACTCCATGATCAATTTGGTCCCGACGTTGAATGAGCTCTTGACGGGATCGAAGCCCTGAGTGGCGAAAGAACCGCCGCCGCCGGAGAATGTTGAGGTCGTCTCCTGCCTGTCTCCTATGAAATCATACAGCCACCTGCCGTGTACCTCCGGCGTTACGATCCTGTCGTTCTCGAGATTGAAGGAACGCGCGAGCTTCATGCCGACCCCCGACTGCAGCATATCGTAATCCTGGTCCGCAACGGTCAGGTCGAGGGCGCCGGCATTCGTTTCCGTATAACCCTCGACATGGAGGCGCGTGTATTGCAGCGATGCGACCGGCGTCAATTTATAATCACCGACATCGAAGATATACCCGCCGTCCGTCAATACCGAATACTGCTGCCCGTCGTAATCCGCGTCCGCGATCCTTTCGTCGGCGCCGATGTCTATCTGCCTCGAGCCGCTGTATTTATTATAAGCGAAAGAGAGCGCCCCGTTAATGTAATAAGGGTTCACGACGTCCATATATCCGGCGTAGAACGTGCCCTCGTAGCTGTTGATATCCGTCTTCCCGCTCATGTCCTTCGAGTTTATCCGGCTCTTGGCGTATCCTCCGTTCAGGCCGATACGCGCGGTGTCGCTGAATGCCGCGGTATCCGCGCCCAGGGCGGTGCCCCAGATGATCGCCCGGTAACCGTTGCTCTCGCCTCGCGCTTTTTGGCTCACATATTCCCCGAATCCCTGCCCCCACGCCTGCCAGCCGTTATGGCCTTCGCTGCCTGCCGAGACCCCGGTCTCTTCCGTACCGGCGCCGTGCGCCTGCGCGAACAACATCTCCAGGCGGTTCATCGATGTCCCCGCAAACCTGTTGATGGCGGTATGGCTGACCGATGTCACGCCGCTGTCGACAACCGGGACGACGGTCTTCAGCGCCTGGGCAATAGCGCCGAGGGTCGGCAGTGAATCGAGCTCGCCCAACACCCTCGACATATCTCCCGTCGTTCCCGCCTCGCCTATCCGCTCAAGTACCGCGCCCGCCGCGGCGGCGTTCCCTGAGGCTATCTTGTCGTATGTGGTCACGCGCGTGGCGGTAATGGTCATGTCCTGGCCGGCGTTCGCGGCCGCCGATGTAAATGAAAGTATTGCGCTGTTATCGGTCACTGCGGGCGCGTTGACAGCGCCGCCCGCGCCGCCGTCAAGGATGGTCCATGTCGTATTGCTGCGCGTATATTCGCTTGAGTCGACATTTATCGCGAGCGATGTCCCCGCGGCCACGGTCACCGCGCCGGGAGTGACGATCTTTCCGGCAGACGCGGAAGAGCTTATGGTCGTCTTAAGGGAGCCCGCCGCCGCCTGCGTATAATCGCCCGCGGCGAGGTTAGTGGTATAAGGCCCGAGGTCGAGGGTACCGGCCGTCAGGAATACGTCTGTGCATGAGCTTGTGCCGGAAGCGCCTATAACAACGTTAGCGGCGGCGTTATTTATTGTTATCGTATTCGCGAAGACGGCCCCTACCAGCGTATACGTGCCGCCGCCGGTAAAATCGACAACATCCAGGTCCAGCACGGAGTTTCCGATACTCCCTATTGTCGAACTGCCGGCACCCTTGAATTCAATATCTCCCGTCCCGGCAACCGTCGTGGTGACCGACGCGACTCTCGCCGCGCCGCCTATGTCGAGGTCGCCGTTCGCGCTGAACGCTACCGCGGTCCCGGTCGAGCCATTCACGCTGTTCAACGTGCCGTTCACGGTCGTAAGCCCCGCATGCTGTATATTCAGCGTATTGGCCGCCGTCACATCTGTCGCCGCGTCTCCGAGAGTGCTCGCGGCCCCGACATCGATCTGCGCAGCATAGACATTTCCGCCGGTCGTCGTAGTGCCGTCGATGTTCAGCAGGGCCAGCTCGGCGCCTGCGGCTCCTATATCACCCGCTATGGCGTTCGCAGCGCCGTCCAGTTCGACATCGCCCGTACCGGAGCCCGCTGTCGTGGAGATGGTCGTTATTGTCGCCGTGCCGGTGATGTCCACATCGCCGTCTTCGGAGAAGGTAAGGTTAGTCGCGGATACGGTCCCCGTGAAATTCGCGAGGCCGGTGCTGTCTACCTGTATAGCTGCTAAACTGAAATTGGATCCGACGTCATCATTGAAGGTGGCATTATTGGAAGACCCTGCTCCGATAACCAGGTATCCTTCCCCGGCGGCGGCGCCGTCTATCGTGCCGATGACCGTCTGTGTCACGCCCGCATCGCCGTAAAGAAGGATCTCCGAATAGCTGCTGACGCCGGCAGCCGTGACATCATCCAGCGTGAACCCCCCGGTTGCGGTCAGGTTCCCCCCTACCGCCAGCCCGGTGGTCATTCCCCAATTGCCGCCTGAGGCAGCCGTCAGGGTCGCGGTCCCGGTTACGGCCAGGTTGCCATCCACTTCCAGTATGACCGCGTATTCTTCCGTTTCGTTGTTGGTCATGGCCAGGTCACCGCCTGCCGTAAGGTTCCCTCCCGTCCACACATCCACATCCATGTCCGAGGCGGCAACATTCCTGACCGTGAAATCCCCTCCGATAACGGCCGAATCGAACTCGACCCAATAGGGAGTCAGCGGTGTATCGAGCCCGGCCTCAACGATATCCACATTGCCGATGCGGGCCGGGGCCAGGCCGGTATCCGTAATGGCGCCGACCGTAAACCAGCTCAGGTCGCCGGGATTAGTGCCATCGTCGGCTACGCCGTCATTCGTGATCGTCAGCGTAAAATTATCAACATTGACATTATCGCCGGCCGCGGCTGCGGCAACGTCTCCCGATTCGGCCCATATCCCGTCGGCAGTCATTGTAAGGTCGGCCGCGTAAACGGGCGCCAAGAATAAACAGGCGAAGGAAAAAGCCGCTAAACAAAAAAACTCTCCGCCCTTATTAAGGCGAAGAGTAAACTTAACATCAAATCCCTTTGGGTTTTTGTCTCCCATGACCGTAATTTATCATATGCGGCCGGAGATGTCAATGATAATATGGATCAAGCTTTATATCTACTGCTTTGGGACCTTCCGGGTCTCCTTCTGTATACTGCGCCACATGGACAATTGCTTCGCGGTCAGCTCATTCTCAATGGCCCTCGCGCTCACAATATCCTCATAGCTCGCATCTGTCTGGACCTTGGCGATATCCTGCAGTTTCGCCTTTATCGTATTCAGGTCCCCCTTCTTCTCGACCAGCATGTCGAGTTCCGCCTTGAGGCCGTCGAGCTGCTTCTTCTTATCCGCAAGA
>JBAZFE010000006.1:0-25991 GCA_041653555.1 Candidatus Omnitrophota bacterium | reverse complement strand
CCGGCATATTCCTCTATGTGCAGAAGTTCCAGGAAAGCTTCCTCGACAAGTTCGAGCTTACAAGGTCGGACGCGGCGAGGCAAGTGAAGGACAAGGAAAAGGAATAAAAACGCAGGCTTCGGGATATGAAAAATCCTCTTGCAATTTAATGCAAGAGGATTTTTCATTATGGTTGCCCCGCTTGGACTCGAACCAAGACAGCAAGATCCAGAATCTTGTGGGCTACCATTACCCAACGGGGCAGAAATCTCTAGAACTATATAACGGGAAACAATTATACCCGATTTTCTCATTAGTGTAAAGGCGGGAATTTGCCGGAGGAAACCCTGCTATTTGGCCTGTTTTAAGGTCCTTACCATATGGCCGAACGCCCTGTCGCAGCGGTCGAACATCTCCTGCGTCGCCATGAGCTTGGCCACGTATATCCTGTCGCCTTTCTTCAGCACGACTAAGTGCGTTTGTGAAGGCAGGGCCTTTGCCCCTTTTACATGCAAGCGCTCGAGCATCTTGTAAGAAATATTTATATCTTCCGCCTTTGCGAAATTTATCGATACCTTCGACCTCTTCAACAGCTTGGCTTCCGGTAGTTTCATCTCCTTCAATTCCCAGAGGTCAGCCGCGGCCGCCGTTGAAAATACCTTCGCGTTGAGCGTTTCCGGGCCTACGACCTCGACGGAAATAAAGGCGGTGAAGAACCCGATCTTGTCGGTCGGCGTAAACAACACTGTCAGTATCCCGCTTTTCGGGTCCTTATACTCGACATATTTCCATCCCTCGAGATAGTCTATCGAGAGATTGAACGGGGGATTGCTATTGGAATATTTGGAGTATTTGAACTCATTTTTGGCGCAGCCGCTGGAACAAAGCATTATGGATACTCCTGCAATTGCCGAAAGCGCCCGCACCGTCGATTTCATCAGTAGACCACCGGAACATCATATAACGCGTAACCGTCATAGAGGACATAAACATAAGCGAACAGGTTCCCGGAATCGTAGAGGGCCGCGGTAACATCCTCCCCATCGGGATCGGAAAGGCTTCCGTCACCTGCGCTAAATTCATTCCATATCAGCGCCTCGTTCACGAAACAGGAATATTCCTGTATTACCGTATCGAAGAGCTGCGGACTGCCGTCAGGATTTATATACGGGGTCCCGTCAAGAGGGCCTTCCTGGTATGTCGTCCAATAGAGGTCCGTCTCGTCAATATCATAGGCCGGAGCGGGAGATATGTTGTCGTTATAATAATCCACCTCATAATCCGCAAGTTCGGCGTCATGGCTGTCCCAATACGCGTGCGTGGCCTCATGCATAAGCACGGCCGCGCCGACTTCAGGCGCATAATCGGTCATGTATGAATTATCCAGATAGATAGTGTTAGGGCTGAACCCGTTCAGGCCTCCCCCGGTTTCCGGGAATACGTCAAACCACCATTCGGGCACAAACAACCCCAACGCACCCATTGAAAGCAGGTCCGCAAACTGCACGTCCACTCCGCTATCTACAAGTTCGTCGTAATAATCGTGCCCTACGGTGCTGTCATTAAGCAGGGCCAACAGGTCATTGGCATTGTTATTATACAGCGATTCATCGCTGCCGCCTCCGGTCGGGTTGGTGGTATCATCACCGCCCGTGCCGCCCGGTGTTCCGCCGCCTGGCGAACCGCCGCCTGGACCGCCGCCCGGGCTGCTGTCGGGAGGGGCGCTGTCACCGGTATCCCCGCCAAGCTCAGGAGGCGGGGACTGGTTGACCGTCTCCGGGGCTATCGGCCCCGAATTATCCCTCGCGACCACTATATCGTCACCGGCGATATCTCCGGATTCTATATCGTCGCGTATCCTTTCGGCCAGGACGATGAAATTATCGTTCGTGACCCCAATCACCTTATAATTAAACCACCTTGGCTCGATATTCATGCCAAGGTGTTCGTTGACTTCCTGCGTATTTTCCGCGGCGATGTATTCGCCCGTTTCAAGCTTCGCGATCTCTTCGGTCTTTGCGATATTGGATACGTTCGCGACCGCTTCGACATATTTCGACTTATTTATCGCGTTCTTATAGAACGCAAAAATAAGCCCGAAGAACACGGCTATGATCGTGACCGCGAGCAGTATCTCTATAAGGCTGAACGCTCTCCTCTTCGCCATACTATAATTTTACCATAACAAAATAATATTTCAACCTGTTAATTGCCCGATGAAAGGGCGTCCAGCGCCGCCTTCGCCTCGAAATTCTGCGGGTCGACGGCCAGTATCTTCTTCCAGCAGCCCTTCGCGGAAGTATTATCGCCCCTGCTCGAGTAGGCCGCCCCGAGGTTATAAAGGGCTTCCACATTACCGGGTTCTTTCTCGATCACTTTGTTATATTCGTTTATCGCGCCCGGAAAATCCTTGTCCATCACCAGTATTCCCGCCAGGTTGAAGTGCGCTTCGGTGAGCGAGGGATCCTTCTCGATCGCCTTATTGAACATCTCCGCGGCCTTGGCGTTATCCTTATCGGTCGCGTATATGGCCCCGAGGTTGTTCAGTATCTTCGCGTCTACCGTCCCCTTCTCGAGCACAAAATTATAGTCATCTTTCGTCTTTGACAGGTCACCCGCCTTATGGTTCAACACGGCGCGCAGGTAGTGTATCTCGGAGCTCTTGGGGAAAGTCTGCAACAGGATGTCGCAAAAAGAAGCGGCTTCCGTATATTTGCCTTCCTTCACTTTATCCTTTATGGCGTTGCATATGCCCTCATAATCGTACTTCGATACGGACCCGTCGTCATTCAATATCTTGTCGATACGGTCCCTCTTGACGCTGACCTCTCCCGAGGTGCGGGTTAGCTTTATGATATCCTTGCTCCGGGATATGATCTGCTCGTCGGCGACCCTGCCGTCGGTATAATACACCTTCTCGGCCTCGCAGGACGGCTTGAAAGACAGCAGGCATACCAGTATCGCGGCCGCCACGGTTATCGTCCTTTTCATGGTTTCGCTTTCTCCAGTGCGGACCTAAGCCGCGTTATGGACCTCTCCTTGCCGACAAGCTCTACCGTTTCGAAAAGGCTCGCGCCGACCTTATGGCCCGTTATCGCGACCCTTATCGGATGTATCAGCTCGGCGGCCTTCAGGTTAAGCTCCGCGGCCAGCTTCCTGACGCATTCCTCGAGCGCGGGCGCTTTGAAATCATCGATTGCGGAAAACCTGCTTATGACGGCTTCGAGCTTCTGTTTCACGCCGTCCTTATCGAGGACGGAGGCGACCGCCGCCGCGTCATATTCCATCACGTCGGTAAAGAACGGCGCGGCGGAATCCTCCATTTCCCGGATCGTTTTTGCGCGCGGCTGGAACAGCCTGACGACCTCGGCCATCTTTGCCTTATCGAAGTTGTCGTCCAGGGCGCCCTTTTGCTTAAGCCCGGGGACTATAATGTCCATGAGGTCCTCGGCCTTCTTCGCCCTGATATATTCCCCGTTCATCCATGCCAGTTTATTGATGTCGAATACCGCCCCTGTCTTTCCGACCTTCTCGAGCGAAAATTCTTTTATGATCTCCGTTATCGGCAGGACTTCCTTGTCGTCCGACGGGGCCCAGCCGAGAAGCGTTATATAGTTCACCAGCGCGTCCGGCAGGAATCCCATCTGCCTGTATTCCGATATCGAGGTCGCCCCGTGGCGTTTCGACATCCTCGAACGGTCGGTCCCGAGGATCATCGGGATATGCGCGAACTTGGGCGGCTCTATCCCGAGGGCCTTATATAAGGCAAGCTGCTTCGGGGTGTTCGATATGTGGTCGTCCCCGCGTATGACATGCGTTATCTTCATATCGTCATCGTCTATCACGCACGCGAAGTTATATGCCGGGAAGCCGTCGGATTTCATCAGCACGAGGTCCTTCTGCAGGTTCATGTCGAAGGTGACCTTGCCGTGGACGATATCCTCCATGACTATTATTTCCTTTGGCATCGACAGTATTATCGCCTTCTCGCCGCCGAGCGCACCCTCGGCCTCGTATGCCTTTCCCTCCTTAAGCAGCTTCTGCGCATAGCTGCGGTAGGCGTCCAGCCTCTTGGTCTGGTAAAAGGGGCCCTCATCCCAGTCCATTCCGAGCCATTTCAGCGAGCTTATTATCTCCTGCAGGAACTCGTCCTTTGAGCGCTCCCTGTCGGTATCCTCGACCCTGAATACGAATACGCCCTTCTCGTGCCTGGCAAAAAGCCAGTTGAAGAGCGCGGTCCGCGCGCTCCCTATATGCAAAAATCCCGTCGGTGACGGGGCAAACCTTACCCTTACCATGTCATTGCCTCGCCACAAGCCTGGCGCCTTCCTTCAGCGCCTGCTCGTTCATTGGTAAAAGGTCGTGCTTGTCGGGAGGAATGACCTCCTTTAAAGCGTCGACCAGGGCCCTCATCGATACCAGCTTCAACTTAGCGTTCAGGGCTCCCAGCGCTATCATGTTGGCGATCCGCGTATTTCCCATATCGGTTGCCATCTTGGTTACGGGTATCTTCAGCACGTCTATATCGCCCCTTGAGGGCTGCCGGTCTATGAGAGACTCGTTTACTATCAATGTCCCTGACGGCGCCAGGGAATCCTCGTACCTGTCCATAGAGGGCCTGTTCATCACGACGCAGGCGGTCGGGCTCGTAACCACCGGCGAAGGGACCATCTCATCCGATATGACGACCATCGAATGCGCGGTCCCGCCGCGCACTTCGGCGCCGTATGACGGCATCCACGTTACCTTGAGGCCTTCCTTCATCGCGGCCCAGGCAAGCACCTTGCCCATCACCATGATCCCCTGGCCTCCGAAACCGGCGAAGATTATCTCTTCTTTCATCTATATGTCCTTTATTACGCCGAGCGGGAAGACTTTAGACATCTCGTCCTCGATCCGCCTGCAGGCATCCTTAGGCGATAGGCCCCAGTATGTCGGGCACGGCGACAGGATCTCGACCAGCGAGAATCCTTTGCCTTCCATCTGGTGCTTCAGCGCCTTCTTTATGGCCGCTTTCGTCTTAAGCACGTTCGCGGGATTATCAACCGAAACCCTCTCTATGTATTTCGCGCCGGGCAGCTGCGACAGCAGCTCCGACATCTTCATCGGGTAACCGTCCCTTGTGATATCGCGGCCGTGTATCGAGGTGGATGTCTTCTGCCCGATCAGCGTCGTGGGCGCCATCTGCCCGTTGGTCATGCCGTATACGCCGTTATTTATGAAGAAGACCGTGATGTTCTCGCCGCGGTTGGCCGTGTGTATTATCTCGGCCGTCCCTATCGCCGCGAGGTCGCCGTCTCCCTGGTAGCTGAAAACAACTTTGTCGGGGTGCACGCGTTTTATGCCTGTCGCCACGCACGGCGTCCTGCCGTGAGGGGCCTCGGAGCAGTCGAAATCCCAGTATTCATACGCTATGACCGCGCAACCCACCGGGCAGACCGCGATGACATCTTCGCGGATCCCGAGCTCGTCAATGACTTCGCAGATCAGCCTGTGAACGATGCTGTGTCCGCAGCCCGAGCAATAGTGCGTCGGCACGGCCCTTAAAGACGCGGGGCGCTCAAATACTTTTTTCATGCGTATACCCTTTTCCTGGACTTCGGCTTCAGGATATCCTTTATCACCTCTATGATCGCCTCTTCGGTCGGCACGCCTCCGCCGGCCCTGCCGTAGAAATGTATGGGCCTCTGCCCGAGTATCGAAAGCTTAACGTCGTCAACCATCTGCCCGGCGCTCATCTCGACCACGAGGAACGCTTTTGATTTCTTCGCGAGTTTCTGCAGCTGCGCCTCGGGGAACGGCCACAACGTTATCGGCCTGAACATACCGACATGCAGGTGCTCGTGGCGCGCCTTCGATATAGCCGAGCGGACTATCCTGCTCGTCGTGCCGTATGCGACGATGACCAGGTCCGAGTCCTCGGTATACAGCGATTCGAACCTCGGCTCCTTGGACTTGATCTTACTGTATTTCATCTGCATTATCCTGTTGAGCTCTTCAAGCTCTCCCTCCCCGAGAAAAAGGGAGCGGATCACATTGGGCTTGCGCCCTTTGCATCCGTTAAGGGCCCACGGTTTATGCGCACTGACCGCGTTCTTCGCCTGCACATGGCGCCTTACCACTTCGACAGGCTCCATCATCTGCCCGAGTATCCCGTCGCCGAGTATCATCACGGGGTTCCTGTATTCATCGGCCAGGTCGAAGGCAAGCTGGGTCAGGTTCCACGCTTCCTCCACGGTCGACGGGGCCAGTACTATGGTCCTGTAATCTCCGTGCCCGCCGCCGCGGGTCGCCTGGAAATAATCTGCCTGCGACGGGGCGATATTGCCGAGGCCCGGGCCGCCGCGCATCATATTCACTATTACCGCCGGAAGCTGGCAGGCTGCCATGTATGATATGCCTTCCTGCTTCAGGCTTATGCCGGGACTGGAGCTCGACGTCATCGCGCGCGCTCCGGCGGCCGATGCGCCCAAAACAAGGTTTATAGCCGCGAGTTCCGATTCAGCCTGTATAAAAGTGCCGCCCGCTTCCTGCATGCGGAAGGACATGTAATGCGTCAGTTCGTTCTGCGGCGTTATCGGGTAACCCGCGTAAAATGTACAGCCGGCATGTACCGCGGCTTCGCCTATAACCTCGTTGCCGCACATAAGTATTTTTGCCATTATCTATATACCTCTATACAGACTTCCGGGCACATTATCGCGCACATCTTGCATCCTTTGCATTTTTCAGGATCCGTCTCCGTGAATTTTGCAGGATGGACACCCCTGACGTTCATGGACTCATCCATTATTATGAGCTTCTCAGGGCAATTGATCGCGCAGAGCCCGCAGCCCTTGCACGCGTTCCTGTCTATAGTTATTTTCCCCATCAGACCTTTAACGCTTTCCCTTTAGAGAACATCTTCTTTATCTCCGATGCTATCCCGTAGGCATCGAGCCCGTACGCCTTAAAGAGGTCTTCTTTCCTGCCGTGCTCCACGAACTTTGAGGGGAAGCCCAGCCTCTTTACCGAGATATCGCTTATCTTCTCCCTCTCGAAGAACTCGAGGACCGCGCTTCCGAAACCGCCTTCGAGGACGCCCTCCTCGACCGTAACGAATTTCTTGGTCCTTGCGGCCAGGCTCTTCAACAGTTCTTCATCGAGCGGCTTGATGAACCTTACGTTTACCAGCGAGGTTTTGATCCCCTCGTTGAACAGCAGTCCTGCGGCCGCGCAGGCGGGCCAGACCATTGAACCCACCGCGAGTATCGCGACCTCGCCTTCCTTGGACATTACCTCGGCCTTCCCGCAGGCGATCGGGGTATCGGTCTCGAGGACCGGCGGGGCGATTATCTTGCCCCGCGGATATCTTATGGCGACCGGGCCTTTGCAGCGGTTCACCGCGTAATCCAGCATGCCCTTAAGTTCGGCCTGGTCCTTCGGCGCAAGAAGCGTCATGTTCGGCATGTGCCTCATGAAGGCGATATCAAAAAGCCCGTGGTGCGTGGCCCCGTCCTCGCCTACTATGCCGGCCCTGTCCAGGCAAAAAACTACGTGGAGGCCCTGGAGGCAGGTATCATGGATTATCTGGTCGTAAGCGCGCTGCAAGAATGTAGAATATATCGCGACGACCGGCACGAGGCCTCCCTTGGCCAGCCCTGCCGCGAAAGTCACCGCATGCTGCTCGGCCATACCGACATTGAAGAAACGGTCCGGGTAGGTCTTCTGGAACTCGTCGAGGCCCGTGCCCTCCGGCATCGCGGCTGTAACGGCCGCTACTTTAGGGTTGTCCTTCGCGAGCTCAACCAACGCTTCGGAAAAGGCATCGGTAAAAGATTTCACGGGGGGCGTCGCGGAACCCTTCAATTCGCCAGTCTCGACATCGAACGGCGCAGTCCCGTGGAATTTCCCGGGGTTTTTTTCCGCGTGGTGGTATCCCTTGCCCTTCTTGGTCAGCGCGTGTATCAGTATCGGGCCGCCGAGGCACAGCGCGCGGTCTATCGTTTTTATCAGCTCCTCGAGGTTATTGCCGTCTATCGGGCCTATGTACCTGAGCCCGAGCTCCTCGAAAAGCATCCCCGGGATGAGCATACCCTTCATGCTCTCCTCGAGTTTCTTCGCGGCCCTGTATACGCTGAAACCGTACCACGGGACCCTCTTGATAAGACCCTCCATATCCTTGTGTATCTTGTTGTAGGTCGGATTTATGAGTATCCTGTTGAGGTATTTTGAGAACGCTCCTACCGACGGAGCTATCGACATCTCGTTATCGTTGAGGATTATCAGCATATCCGTCTTGCTGTGCCCCGCGTCGTTCAGGGCTTCGAGGGCCATGCCCCCTCCGAGAGAACCGTCGCCGATGACCGCCACGACCTTGTATGATTCGCCGGTGATATCCCTGGCTTTAGCCAGGCCGAGCGCGGCGGAGATCGAGGTCGAGCCGTGCCCAACGGTAAAAGTATCATATTCGCTCTCGAACACGTTCGGGAAACCGCTGAGGCCCCCGAACTGGCGTATCGTCTTGAATTTCTCGCGCCTGCCCGTCAGGATCTTGTGCGCGTATGCCTGATGCCCCACGTCCCAGACGATCTTGTCGTAAGGGGTGTTCAGGCAATAATGCAGGGCTACCGCGATCTCCATCGCCCCCAGGCTGGGGGCCAGGTGGCCGCCGGTCTTTGAGATCGTCTCGACGATAAACTCGCGCATCTCCTTGACGAGGAGCTCACGCTCCTCTTTGGACAATATCCTTATGTCCTGCGGAGAATTTATGGAATTAAGTATTTTGAACATATTATTTTTTGCGGTTTAAGATGAAACCGGCCAGGTCTCCCAGCGGTTTGGCCCTGCGGCCGAAGATCTCGAGCTCCCTGTGGGCCTTCTTGATCAGCCTCGCGGCTTCTTTCTTGGCCCCGTCAACGCCAAGCGCCAAAGCGAAGCCCTCTTTATCTAATATATCATCTATGACTTGAAACGTAAAGCCGATATATTCCCCGTATCTGGTCAGGGCTTCCGCCTGCTTCCTCGACGCGCGGGCGGCAATAGCCCCTATCCTGCAGGACCCGGCTATAAGCGAGCCTGTCTTGCGCGCGTTGATGTAAGTCAGGGTCGGCAGGTCCGGGTCGGCCTGGTTCTTGATATCGACAACCTGCCCTCCTATCATGCCGTAAGTGCCTATAGCCTCGGCGGCGGTCCTTATTATCTCGTTGTTTACCTTCGGGTCCCTGCCTTTGGCCATCAGGCCGAAAGCGAAGGTCAGGAGCGCGTCTCCGGCAAGCACCGCGACGCCCTCCCCGAATTTCTTATGGCAAGTGGGCTTACCCCTCC
The DNA here is from genome assembly GCA_041653555.1 of Candidatus Omnitrophota bacterium. GTDB lineage: Bacteria > Omnitrophota > Gorgyraeia > Pluralincolimonadales > Pluralincolimonadaceae > UBA6215. The sequence goes on along the minus strand of JBAZFE010000006.1, from coordinate 16,706 downwards.
TGTAATCATCGTCGTCCATCGCCGGCAGGTCGTCATGCACCAGCGAATAAGTATGCATAAGTTCGATAGCGCACGCGGCAGGCATGGCGTCCTTTATGCTGCCTCCGCAGGCTTCGCATGAAGCGAGCACGAGTATCGGCCTTACCCTCTTGCCTCCCGAAAAGACCGAATACCTCATCGCCCTGTGTATCTCTTTCGGGTATTCGTTCTCCTGCGGCAGGCACGCGTCGAGGGCCGCGTCGATGGCCTTCCCGCGGACCTTAAGGTAATCGGCGGTCTTCATCAGCCCTCCAGCTCTTTCTCGTTGAACGGCTTGGCTTCAAGTTTTCCCGCGCCGCCCTTTACGAGCACTTCGACCTTCCTGCGCGCGGAATCGAGCTTCTTGGAGCAGAGCTGCGCGAGCTTCACGCCCTCTTCATATCTCTTAAGCGAATCGTCCAGGGACAGGTCGCCCGACTCAAGTTCCGCAACGACTTTCTCAAGTTTTTTCAGCGCATCCTCAAATTTCATCTCGGCCGTCATCTGGATCCCTCCTTGATAATATCCTTTATCTCGCTTACGAGCTTTCCGCCGGAAAGCTTCGTCTCTATTATATCACCGCACCTGAGCCCTTTTATATCCCTTAATACCTTGCCGCCCGGCATCAAGGACGTTATGCTGTACCCCCTCTTTAATATCGCAAGCGGGGACAGCGCGTCCATCTTCCCTATAAGCGCGTCGAGCCTGCCGGCCCTTATCTCGATACCGTGCAAAAAATTGGTGTCACGCGACCTTTCCAGGTCGTCGAGCTCCTGCCCGTAACGTTCTATAGACTCGAGGGGATATTTGAACGCCGGGCTGCCAAGCAGGTCCGCCAAACGGTTTTCGTAAAGGGTAACCGCGCCGCCGAGGGAATTCCTCAGGTCCTTTACGAGGCCTTCGACCCTCTCGACAAGCTCTTCCTTCCTCGCGATCACGAGCTCAGCGGCCGCCGAAGGCGTAGGCGCCCTTAAGTCGGCGGTAAAATCCGCTATAGTGTAATCCACCTCGTGCCCGACCGCGGATATCACCGGGATGCGGGAATCGTATATCGCCCTCGCGACGGCTTCCTCGTTAAAAGCCCAGAGGTCTTCGAGGCTGCCTCCTCCGCGGGCGATTATCATGACATCTATGTCTTTAAAACGGTTCAGGCCGCTTATGGCGCCGGCGATCTCTGCCGATGCGCCGTCGCCCTGCACCCTGACCGGATATATCAATATCTCAATGTCGTTGAACCTGCGCCTGAGTATATGAAGTATGTCGCGTATTACGGCGCCTGTCGGCGACGTCACTATCCCTATCTTAGACGGCAGCATCGGGACCGGCACCTTATGCGCCTGGTCGAACAGGCCTTCCTTCTGCAGCCTCTCCTTCAGCTGCTCGAACGCGAGCTGCAGCTCGCCGACGCCTTTCGGTTCCGCCCTTTCGATATACAGCTGCGTCTGGCCCGTCTTATTGTAATAGCCGACCCTGCCGAAACAGAGCACCTTGATGCCGTCCTTCATCTGGAACTTAACCGACTGGTTCGAGCCCTTGAAGAACGCGCACTGTATGACCGATTCGGCATCCTTAAGGGCAAAATACATATGCCCGGAAGAATGCAGCTTAAAATTCGAGACTTCGCCCTCCACCCAGACCTGCGGGAAAGCGCCGTCAAGGACGGCCTTTATCTCCCTGGTTACCTGGGTTACGGAATATATAAGACGGCCTGCGTCAGCTATTTGAGCTTCTCCTGTATCCGCTTGATCGCGACGGCCCTGCCGGTCTTGTCGTCGCAGGTTATGACCGCGCCCTGCAGCTGGACATCCGAATCGGCCATCTCGAACCTCGTCGGAAGCCCGGTGATGAAACGCCTGATTATTTGTTCGGGCTTCCTTCCGAGCACAGAATCGAACGGGCCGGTCATCCCGGCGTCCGATATGAATGCGGTGCCCTTTTTGAAGACCCTCTCATCCGCGGTCTGTATATGCGTATGCGTGCCGCATATCGCCGTCACGAGCCCGTCCAGGTAATAGCACAGGGCTATCTTCTCGGACGTCGCTTCGGCATGCATGTCTATCACGATCACGGGCGTCTCTTTTTTGAGTTTCTCCGCCTCTGCCATCGCGGCCTTGAACGGGCATTCCACCGCCTGCATGAAGACCCGCCCTACGAGGCATATCACGCCGACCTTTGCGCCGGTCCCGGAATTCAGGACGATCGACCCCTTTCCCGGGGCGCCCTCCCCGTAATTGAGCGGGCGCAGTATCCTCGGTTCCCTGTCCAGGCCCTCGATTATCTCTTTCCTGTCCCAGATATGGTCGCCGTTCGTCAGCACGTCGATACCCATGCCGAGAAGGTCATCGGCAATTTCGGGCGTTATCCCCGCCCCGCCCGCCGCGTTCTCCGAATTCGCTATCGTGAAATCGATCCCCTCCCTCTTCTTTATTACAGGCAGGAGGGATTTCACGGCGTCGCGGCCGGGCTCACCCACTATGTCCCCGATAAACAGTATGTTCATTTTTTTACTTCGCGTATTCTATCGCGCGGGTCTCGCGTATGACCGTTATCTTGATCTGGCCCGGGTATTCCATGCCCTCTTCGATCTTCTTCTTTATCTCGCGGGACAGGACCGTCGCCTGAGCGTCGGTTATCTTGGTCGGTTCCACGATGACCCTTATCTCGCGGCCGGCCTGTATCGCGTATGCCTTCTCGACGCCCTTGAACGAATCGGCGATCTCCTCGAGCTTCTCGAGCCTCTTTATGTAGATCTCGAGCGTCTCGCGCCTTGCGCCGGGCCTCGCGCCCGAAACCGCGTCGGCGGCGCTTGACAGGACCGTATAGATCGATATCGGCGCTATCTCGCCGTGGTGGCCTTCGATCGCGTTCACCACCAGTTCGTTCTCTCCGTACTTCTTGGCCATCTCCGCGCCGAGTTTCGGATGGGCGCCTTCTATTTCATGGCTGACGGCCTTGCCTATATCGTGCAAAAGCCCTATGCGTTTCGCGAGCTGGGCATCGAGCCCGAGCTCGTTAGCTATAGTGCCCATGATGAACGCGGATTCTTTAAGATGGTCCAGGACGTTCTGGCCGTATGACGTCCTGTATTTTAATTTACCGATGAGCTTGACGAGTTCCGGATGGATGTTGCGGACGCCGACCTCGAAGACAGCCTGTTCTCCGGATTCCTTGATCGAGACCTCCATCTCCTTCTTGACCTTCTCGACGATCTCCTCGATCCTGCCCGGGTGTATCCTGCCGTCTTCCATGAGGCGCGTCAGGGCTATGCGGGCGATCTCCCTCTTTATCGGGTCGAATCCCGATAGTATGACGGCTTCGGGAGTATCGTCGATTATGACGTCTATGCCCGTGGCCATCTCGAGCGCCCTGATATTGCGGCCCTCGCGCCCGATTATCCTTCCCTTCATTTCGTCATTCGGCAGGTTCACGACCGATACCGTAGATTCGACCGTATGCTCGACGGCGCATCTCTGTATGGCCGTAGCGAGTATCTCGCGCGCCTTCTTGTCGGACTCCTGCTTCGTCTCTTCCTCTATCCTCTTTATCATAAGGCCGGCTTCCTGCCTGACGTCCTCTTCCATCCTCGCAAGGAGAAGCTTCTTGGCTTCCTCGGCGGTCAATCCCGATACCCGCTGGAGCCTGTCCTTCTCTTCGGCCAGCATCACCTTATATTCTTCTTCCATCGAATGGAGCTTCTGCTCCTTCACGGAGAGCTCCTTGAGCTTATCGCTAAGTTCCCTCTCCTTCTTGTCCATGACCTCGACCTTCTTGTCGAGGTTCTCCTCGCGCTGGATGAGGCGTTTTTCCACGTTAAGGAGCTCAGCGCGCCTGTCCTTCGTCTCCTTCTCAAAATCCGCCCTTATATTATGGAGCAGCTCTTTCGACTCGAGTTCTATTTCCTTCTTCCTGTCCTGCGCCTTCTTTTCCGCTTCCTCGATGATGAGCTTCGCTCTCTCTTCGGCTGACTGCACCTTCTTTTCCGCGTACATCTTCCTTACAACAAAACCTACTAAGCCTCCGGCTACGAAAATAACAAGCCAGAGGACGATGGCAATAACACCGTTCATCTTGGTTCCCCCTTTGTGTAAAACCTGGCTATATTAGAGTTATGCGGTAAGGAGTTTCGTGACGGGCTTATCGTGGGAAAGGGTGGGTAATTTCCTGACGATCTGGAATTTGAATGCGAGGCCTACAGTCGGGACTCCTGGGCGGAGCCTCGTAAGGAATTTATCGTAATAGCCCATGCCGCGGCCCAGGCGGTTGCCTTTCGTATCGAACGCAACTCCCGGGACTATAGCAAGGTCTATCGAACGCGGATGAAATACCTCAAAATGCGCCTTCGGTTGATAAATTCCGTAAGGGCCTCTAACCAGATCTTTATCGGGATCCATTACCTCGGATACCACCATTTTTTTCTTTCTCACTTTAATGACCGGCACTAATACAGCCTTACCACGTTCCAAAGCCGCCTCGATCATCGGCATCGTCTCAACTTCGCCGTCTTTCGAGACGTAAAACATTATTACGTTCGCCCTTCTGAACTCGGGCAGCAACAAAAGCCTCCTCTTTATAGCGAGGCTCCTCTTATGCCTTTCTTCCTCCTTTTGGACTGTTAACCTTCTAAGGATTTTCTCTCGTAAGTTCTTTTTTAGCTTTTCGACCATCTATCGTCTATTATAGGTTAAAACCGCCTTTAGTCAAGGGGAAAACAGCCCCTCAAAGAACCCCGTAAGCATCCCGAACGAATTCGTGAAGATCATTACGCCGATTACGATCAGGAAGATGCCGCTTACCAGCGATACGGCCCGCATGTGCTTCTTTACCGCCTTGAAATAGGCAAGGAAATCGTTTATAAGCAGGCTTGAGGCCAGGAACGGGATGGCAAGGCCCAGGGAATAGCTTAAGAGCATCGCGGCTCCCCTTCCTGCCCCGCCGGTCGCGGAACTCAGGACGAGGATAGACGCCAGTATGGGCCCCACGCAGGGCGTCCAGCCTATCGCAAATGCCGCCCCGACAAGCGCCGAACCGGCATAACCGGCCGGTTTTGCCTTGAACTCCGGTTTCTTCTCCTTCTGCAGGAAACCGAGGTTTATCACGCCGGCAATACAGAGGCCGAAGAAAATGACGACGGCCCCGCCCGCTTTCCTCATGATATCCCTGTTCTGCGGCAGGAAGCCCCCGAGGAAATTCAGGGACATCCCGAGGGCCACGAAGACCACCGTGAAGCCGGCAATGAACATAAGCGAGTGCGCAAGCGTCAAAAGCCGGACCCTCTTAGGAGGGGATTCCCGGGTGAGCTCCCCGAAAGTTATCCCGGTTATATAGGTCACGTACGACGGGAGCAGCGGCAATACGCACGGCGACAGGAAAGACAGGAATCCCGCGATAAATGCCGCCGTCAACGTGATAGTGGCCGAGCCGCCTTCCATCTTCAGATCCTCCTGCTTATCGCCAGGGATTCCTTGCACGGCATGGAGGTGACATGCTTTTCAACGTCACCGCCGAAACACTTTATCCTGGCCTGCCCGGCGTTATCCTTCCCAAGGGCATACCTTGCGACTATCGAGACCGCTTCGTCAAAGACCGCCCCGTCCGCTTTTCCGCGCAACATCGATACGGGGCCGAGGGGCTCCTGCGCGTGCAGCATGAGGTCAGCGCCTTTTTTAAGGGAAACTATCTTATAATTCTCGCCGTTGTTCCTTCCGACGACCAGCTTCACTTCCGGGGACATCCTGAAATGCCTGCCGTACTTCAACAGCTCTATGTCGCCGGCGTCAAAACCCGGCTTATACTTCATCAGGTCCCCGAGCCTCTTCTCGAATTCCTTTTCGGTAAGCACGCACCCGCCCGCGGAAGCAGGATAATTTTCCACGCCAAACCGCTTAGCCAGCGCCATCTGCGGCTTCCTGGAACGGCCGGACATCGAAAGCATCTTTTTCCTGTCTATGAGCCCTTTCTCCTCGGCTATCGTCGGAGGAAAGAGCTTCGCGCAAAGGGGCCTCAGCAGGTACCCTTCGAGGCCCGAGTCCCTTTCTATTATCTTCATGGCTTCCCTCCTCTGGGAGAACGGCCTCTGCCCGAGGACCTCTCCGGTAAATACGAAGGATGCCTTCTTTTTTTTCATGTATTCCCCGGCTTTTTTTAACATGAATATCTTGCAGTCTATGCACGGGTTGATCGCGGTCCCGTAGCCGTAGACGGGGTCCTTCATCACATCAAAGAACTCCTCTGTGAGGTCTATGACGGTGAGCGGCATGCCCTTGCTGTCGACGGTCCCGTTAAAAAAAACGGTCGTGAAGTGGACAAGCTCCACATCGATTCCCTGCTCCATGACCAGCTTAGCGGAAACGATCGAATCGAGCCCGCCGCTGAACAATCCTATGGCTTTTGTTTTCTTTTCCATAACGTCTCTATGCGTTCCTTCAGCTGCTTTTCGAAGCCGATCTCCCCCGGCTCGTAATATACGGTCTTCTTCGGGATATACTCCTGCTCCACGAAATGCCCTTCGAAATCGTGCGCGTATTTGTAGCCATTGCCGTGGCCGAGCTCCTTGCCGTCCATAGACGCGTCCTTGAGGTGCGCCGGCACTTCCATGACCCGGCCCTCTTCCACGTCCTTGAGCGCCTTTTCTATTCCGAGGTATGCCGAATTGGATTTAGGCGCGCACGCGATATAGACCGCAGCCTCGGCCAGCGGTATCCTCGCCTCGGGCAGGCCGACGAATTCCGATATTTGGAACGCGGCATTTGCCACGACTATGGCCTGTGGATCCGCGAGCCCTACATCTTCGGCGGCGCATATGACTATCCTGCGCGCGATGAACCTCGGGTCCTCCCCGGCATAAAGCATCTTTGCGAGCCAGTAGAGCACGGCGTCCGGATCGGAGCCGCGCATCGACTTTATGAACGCTGATATCGTGTCGTAATGCCCGTCCTCGTCCTTGTCGTATACGACCGCCTTCTTCTGGATGCATTCTTCCGCGACCTTCAGCGTTATGTTTACCGCGCCCTCCTTGGAGGCCGGCGTAGTAAGGGCCGCGAGCTCAAGGGCGTTCAATGAGCGCCTCGCGTCACCCTCGGAAAGCTTAGCGAGGAATTCAATGGCCTGCTTCTCCGCCTTAATAGGCATATTCCCGAGTCCGCGTTCCTTATCCTTGAGCGCGTTGTAAAGTATCGCGGTGATATCCGCTTCACCGAGGGCCTTGAGCTCGAATACGAGCGACCTGGATATAAGCGGCGCGACTATCGAGAAGAAAGGGTTGTATGTCGTCGCGCCTATCAGCACGACGGAACCGGCCTCGACGTCCGGCATCAGCACATCCTGCTGCGCCTTGTTGAAGCGGTGTATCTCGTCGATGAACAGTATCGTCTTCCTGCCGTATAGGGAACGCCGTTGTTTCGCGGACTCTATCTCTTTCCTGAGTTCCTGCACGTTCGAGGTCGTCGCGTTTAGCTGTACGAATTCCGATTTTGTGGCATTTGAGACGACGTGGGCGAGCGTGGTCTTTCCCGTGCCGGGAGGCCCGTAGAGGATAAGTGACGTGATCGTGTCGGCCTCGATGGCCCTTGAGAGGAGCTTTCCTTCGCCTATGATGTGGGATTGGCCCACGAACTCCTTAAGGCCGCGGGGCCTCATTCTCGCGGAGAGGGGCTCCGCTTTTGAGGATTGTCTCTTCTTCTTTTCGAAAAGGTCTTTCATGCGCTAGCGCAGCTTTGCTTCAAACTTCCTGACCAATATTTCGCGGACTTTTCCGTCGAGCGAGTTGACTTCAGTGTCCGTCAGCGTCCTGTCGGGGGCCCTGTATTCCACCGAATAGAGGATGCTCTTGCATCCCTTCGGAACTTGTTCCCCGCGATACAGGTCGAACGGCACAACGCTGATCGCCAGCGAGCCGCAGGCATCTTTTATCGTATTGACTATATCCGCGTTGCTTACCTTATCCTCAACGATCAGCGATATGTCACGCGCGGATGAAGGGAATCTCGGTATCTCCGTAAATTTCCTCTCAAGCTTCGCGGCCCCGTAAATGGGCGCCAGGTCAAGCTCCCCCACAAAAACGCTGCCCTTTATATCAAATTTATCGAGCAGGGCCTTATCCACCCTGCCGACCGTGCCTATCCTGTCCGTGCCTATCCTGACAACGGCGGACGCCGCCGGAGAGAGGAGAGGAAGAGGCTTTACCTCGAACGAATAATCCCTTATGCCCAGTTTATCGAAAAGGACTTCGATTATTCCCTTAATGTCGAATATATCAACGGCTTCCTTCCTGCGCCAATCCTTCTTCTTCAAGCCGCAGAGCGCTATCGCGAGAACTCCGCTTTCGCACGGGGTGCCGTCACCTTCGCATGAATAGGATTTACCGAGCTCGAACACGTTTATGTCGGCGACTTTCCTGTTCAGGTTATGCGAGACCACATCGAGCATCCCGCAGACAAGCACGGACCTGAGCGTCTCGGATTCCGAACTTAACGGGTTCTGCACCTTGAGCACATTCTCGTCGGGGATATTGAGCGCCTTCTGGACGTACGGGTCCTTGCACCTGAGGGAGTATGTTATCACTTCGTTAAGCCCGGCCCCGACCAGCACTTCCCTTGCCGCCTCTTCCACTATCCTGTCGCGGCTCTTCTGGCCGCCCTTTCCCCACAGCTGTATCTTCGGGAGCGTCTCCGGAATCTTATCGTATCCGTAAATGCGCGCGATCTCCTCGACGAGGTCTATCTCGGCCTTGAGGTCCCTCCTGAAAGACGGCGCCGACACGAGCAACGTGTCCTTGCCTGACGGCTTGACGCCGAGCCCAAGCCCCTTGAGCATCGAGGCGCATTTCTGCGCCGGGATATCCGTACCGAGTATCCTGTTCGCCTTGGACACGCTGAGCTTTATCTTGACATCTTTAGGCCCTTTAGAGCCAACATCGGAAATTTTCGATACTTGATCCGCTCCGGCCAGTCCGGATATGAGGGATACCGCCCGCTTCGCCGCGTTCAGGCAGCCCCCGAGATCGACATTCCTCTCGAACCTGTAGGACGCCTCGCTGGAAAGCCCGAGCTTCCTCGCCCCGCGGCGTATGAGCACCGGGTCGAAATAGGCGCTCTCGAGCAGGACCTTCTTTGTGGAAAAACTGACCTCGGTATCCCGCCCTCCCATTATCCCGGCTATCGCGACCGGCTTGACGGCATCGGCTATAACGAGGATGTCCTCGTCGAGAGTCCTCTTTATCCCGTCTATCGTGACCAGCTCCTCGCCTTTCCTGGCGCGCCTGACGATTATACGTCCGCCCTCGAGCTTATCGTAATCGAAGGCGTGAAGCGGCTGCCCCGATTCCATCATGCAAAAATTTGTTATATCGGCGACATTGTTGACCTGGCGCATCCCCGCGCTCTCGACCTTGTGAGCCATGTCTTTCCCGGAGACGCTTACCTTTACGCCGTCTATGACTATCCCGACGTACCTGAGACAACCCTTCTTATCCTCTATCTTTATCGAAGGCCCCGGCGTTTTCGCGGACTTCGTAAGCGGGGACTTTACCGGCCTCATCTTCAGGCCGTAGAGCGCCTGTATCTCGTGCGCGATGCCGTAAAGGCAAAGCCAGTCCGGCCTGTTTGAGGTGATCTCTATCTCGTAAACAGGGTCGCCGTCCTTCTGCTCTATGCCCTTTACCTCGAGCCCGGCCATAGTAAGCTTGTCGGCCAGGGCCGCGGGATCGGCGCTGAAGGAGACATATTCCCTTAACCAGTTATAGGATACTTTCATTTGAATTGTTCCAGGAAACGCATATCGTTCTCGAAGAAAAGCCTCATATCGTTTATGCCGTATTTAAGCATGGCGATGCGGTCGGCGCCCATGCCGAACGCAAAACCCGTATATTTGCCTGAGGGATATTTCACGGCCTTGAATACGTTCGGGTGGACCATGCCGCATCCGAGTATTTCAAGCCAGCCTTTCCTGCCGCATACGCTGCAGCCTTTACCGCCGCATATAAAGCAGGATACGTCCACCTCGGCGCTCGGCTCGGTAAACGGGAAATGGTGGGGCCTGAACCTTATCTTGGCGGCCGCGCCAAAATAGCTTTTAACGAACATGCCCAGCGTGCCTTTAAGGTCGGCAAACGTGACGTCCTCGCCAACGACGAGCCCTTCCACCTGGTGGAACATAAAAGAGTGTGAAGCATCGACGGCATCCGGGCGATAGACCCTTCCCGGAACGACTATCTTGAACGGCGGCTTCTCGGTCTCCATGAACCTGACCTGCATAGGGGAGGTATGGCTGCGCAGCAAGTATTTGTTCTTGATATAGAATGTGTCGAACGCGTCGCGGGACGGATGGTCGAGCGCGATATTCAGCGCCTCGAAATTATAGAATTCGGTCTCGATCTCGGGCCCCTCGACCACCTTGAATCCCATGCCGAGGAACGTGGAAAGGATCTCGTCTATCGTCTTGGTAAGCGGGTGCCTTGAACCTGAGGGAGGCCTGAATCCCGGAAGCGTAAGGTCGGCATGATCCTTGGGAAGGACCGGCGATCTCGCGAGTTCCGCCTGCCTGGCTCCGAACGCCCCGTCTATGCGTACCTTAAGGGCGTTCAGTTCCTTGCCGAGGCGCGGCTTCTCTTCGGCAGGCAATGACGATATCTGCCCGAGGAGCTCGGTGACAAGGCCTTTCCTTCCAAGATACTTTATCTTAAGATCATCGAGCGCCTTAGCGTCAGCGGCCGACCTCATCTCATCGTTCGCCGCGGCCTCTATTGCTTTGATCTTCTCGATCATTATTTTGCTTTGTTTATTTCTTCTACCAGTTTTACGAACGTCGCATTATCGTTCGCGGCGATATCCGACAGTATCTTCCTGTCCAGGTCGATCTTCAGCTTCTTCAGCCCGGCGATGAACTTGGAATAGGTTATCCCGCAGTTCCTGCACGCGGCGTTTATCCTGACGACCCAGAGGGCGCGCATCTCGCGCTTGTGAGCTTTCCTGTCGCGGTACGCATAGACCATGGCCCTTCTTACGGTCTCTACGGCCTTCTTGTACTGTTTGGAACGGCCGAGGAAATACCCCTTCGCCGCCTTAAGGACCTTCTTCCTGCGCTGTCTCTTCGCCGGTAAATATTTCGACTTAGGCATTTCTTTCTTCTCCTTCTATGTCTTTTCTACGCGTAAGGCAGGAGCCTTGATATCTTTCTATGGTCGGCTTTGGCGACCAGATCAGACTTTCTGAGAGCTCTCTTCCTTTTCTTTGTTTTACCCGTCAAGAGATGGCCCTTGCCACCCTTGCGCCTCATTATCTTACCTGTCTTGGTGATCCTGAACCTCTTCCTTGCGGCCTTGCGTGTCTTCTGCTTAGGCATTTTTCTTCCTCCTTGAGCCTGACTTCTGTCTATTTGGGGGCGACTACCATTATGACAAAGCGTCCTTCTCTCAAAGGGGGCTTCTCTATCTGCCCGATCTCGAGTATGTCCGCCTTAAGCCGCTCGATCACTTTGGTTCCTAGTTCCGGATGCGCCATCTCGCGCCCGCGGAACACGAGCGTAATCTTTACTTTATCTTTTCGTTCAAGGAATTTCTTGATGAAACCCAGCTTGACAAGGTAATCGTGGTCGCCGATCTTCGGTTTAAGCCTTATCTCCTTGAGGTGGGTCGCGTGCTGCTTCTTCCTGGCCTCTTTCTCCTTCTTCTCCTGCTCGTATTTATACTTGGAGAAGTCCATTATCCTGCAGACCGGCGGCTTTGCCATCGGCGCGATCTCTACCAGGTCCAACCCTGCCTGCTGCGCAAGCTTAAAACCTTCTTCGGGAGCCATCACTCCGAGCTGGCTTCCGTCCTCGGCGATGACCATGACTTCGCGCGTCCGTATCCTGTCATTTACCCTTATTGATTTTGCCTGAAACTGGATGTCTATACCCCCTATTTTTTCTCTTCGACTTCGTTAACGATCTTCTTCATAAAATCCGCCAGCTTCATCGCGCCGAGGTCGCCCTTGCCCCTCTCCCTTACGGAGACGCTCTCGGCCTGGGCTTCTTTTCCTCCGACGACCAGCATGTACGGGACCTTCTGCACTTCCGCGTCCCTTATCTTATGCTGCATCCTGCCGCTCTTATCGTCTATCTCAACTCTTATATCTTTATCCCGGAGCGCCTGGGCCACCTTGCCAGCATAATCCTTATGGTCATCCGATATGGGTATTATAACAGCTTGGACCGGCGAAAGCCACACGGGAAATGCGCCGCCATAATGCTCTATAAGGGCCCCGAGGAACCTCTCTATCGAGCCTAGGATGACCCTGTGCAGCATTATCGGGGCGTATTCCTTGCCGTCCTGCCCGACATATGATATTTTAAACCTCTGCGGCAGCGCGAAATCGCATTGTATCGTCGCGCACTGCCAGGCCCTTCCGAGCGCATCCTTCAATTTGATATCTATCTTCGGGCCGTAGAACGCGCCGTCCTTTTCATTGATCTTGTACGGAAGCCCCTTCGACTTAAGGGCATCCATAAGGGCGTTCGTCGCGAGCTCCCAATCCTCGTCGGTGCCTATATATTTATCCGGTTTGGTCGATATCTCTATCTCAAAATCAGAAAATCCGAAGACCTTCAGCGCGTCTCTCACGAAGTCGATGACGCCCTTTATCTCCTCGACGACCTGTTCGCGCAGGCAGAATATATGCGCATCGTCCTGGGTAAAGCCGCGGACCCTCAGGAGCCCGTGCAGTACCCCGGATTTTTCGTACCTGTAGACGGAGCCCAGCTCGAAATACCTTATCGGGAGGTCCTTGTAGCTGCGGGTCTTCGACCTGTATATCAGGATATGCGCGGGGCAGTTCATCGGTTTGATCGCGTATTCCTGCTCCTCGACCTTGAAGATATACATATTCTCTTTGTAATAGCCGTAATGCCCCGATTCTATCCAGATGTCGGACTTCAGCATGTGCGGGCCGATGACTATCTGGTACCCGCGCTTTAAATGCTCTTTCTTCTCCCAGTCCTCGATGACGGTCCTGATCATCGCGCCCTTGGGCTGGTAGATCACAAGGCCCGCGCCGGCTTTCTCGTCGATCATGAAAAGTTCGAGCTCCTTGCCGAGCTTCCTGTGGTCGCGCTTTTTCGCTTCCTCTATCCCGGCAACGTAGCTTTCCAGCTCCGCCTTGCTCTCGAACGCGGTACCGTATATCCTCTGGAGCATCTTGTTCTTCTCGTCGCCGCGCCAGTAAGCGCCTGCTATCGAAAGCAGCTTGAAGGCCTTGACCTTGCCGGTCGAATCTATATGCGGCCCCTTGCAGAGATCGATGAAGTCCCCGTCCTTGTAAAGGGTGACTTCCGCGTCGGGCAGGTCCCTTATAAGCTCGACCTTATATTGCTCGCCCATCTTTTCAAAGAACTTTATCGCCTCATCCCTTTTCATGGACGAGCGCTCGAACTTGGCATTATCCTTGATGATCTTGGCCATCTCGGCCTCGACCTTGGCTAAGTCCTCCTCAAGGAAAGGCTGGGGGGAGTCGAAATCATAGTAAAACCCCTCCTCTATCGCCGGCCCTATAGCCAGTTTCACGCCCGGATACAGCCTTTTTACGGCCTGGGCCATAATATGTGAGGTCGAATGCCTTAATGTATCTAGTTCCATAGTCATAAGTTAAAATGGTGGGCCTAAGAGGACTCGAACCTCTGACCTCTTCCATGTCAAGGAAGCGCTCTAACCAACTGAGCTATAAGCCCACAGAGAACCTAAATTATAGCGATTAAAGGGTTTTAAGTCAAGAATAAATGAGTAAAAGAAACCCCGCCCTTTCTCGGGTAAGGGCGGGGCGCTTCCTTGGGTTAGTCGGGGGTTACCGTTTTTTTCTTGATCCAAGCAGCCCTACGAGGCCTGAGCCCAGTAAAAGCAGGCTCGCAGGCTCGGGAACGGTAAACTGCGCGTCATCAAACCATACTGTGCCGGTGGCGCTTGGGCCGGTTCCCGGAGCAAGCAGGGTCAAGCGATAGTCAATATATGCTGCATCCGCCGGGGCTGTCCTCTCGGCCTCCGACCAGGAGCTTAAGCTCTGGTACTGCCAGTCGCCCGAACCTGCGGTCTGGTGGACAATGCCTATACCGGAACCGAGTTCGGACCGGTCGGCTTTGAGCCACTTGCACTCCAGGTAAGCTTCGATATTGCCAAGGTCCTTCCACTTCATCCAGACTCCGCCGTCTACGACATCGCCGGGATCCACGGCAAAGACCTGTTTTGTCCCCGTCATCTCCCACACATCCGTCGTAGGGCCCGCTGTAAGCTTAAGGCTCTGGCTTCCGCCATGGACTGAATCGGCAGAATCATAGCTGATGGTCCACTGCGGGCCCCAGTTGTAGTCGAGCCACGGGCCCTGTCCTGCGCCCTCAAATCCGGGATCTCCGACGGCATTCGCGCAAGCAAAAGAAGGCACAGCAACGACCCCCAAAACTGCTAATATGACAAAAAGCCCCTTCATTTGTTAACCCCCTCTCTCTTCCTTTAGGTTAATGGTTATATATGTAAGCGCTTACATTATACCCTGTAAAAAATAGCGCTGCCAGTAAGCGCTTACATTACAGTGATAATATCACCGGCATCACTGATTGTCAAGATTAAAATTTTGCTATTTTGGAGGAGAACATGAGCGTCCTGGCGATCGCAAGGGAGACGAATATCGTCAAGGCCCCGCCTCCAAGCAGCACAACGGTAATGGGATGGCTGTCTTCCCGCAATGGCACGAAGAAGCACGCTATCGCGGTCATTAAAATAGGGATCGACCATAGGACCATCTGCCGGCCGCCGTAGGCATTTATCTCATACCACAACTCAGGCGACTTGAACGCCTTGGGGATCCTGAACCCGTACCAGCAATTCATCGGTATCTTGCGTTTCGCGAGCGGGATACCCAGGGCTATGAATAAAAGCCCCATTATCAGGTTTATAAAAAAAGACGAGGCTTGGATAGTCGTCATTTCCCGGCTCCTTTTATTCCAGTATACATTACAGGGAATAGAAAAAGGCTCCCAATATCCTGGAGCGGAAGGTTGGAAGCCTTTTTCGTCCCCCTACTTCTGAACTTGGCCTGCTTTGCTTATTTCTTCTTTCTTAATCCCATCAAACCAACGAGGCCTGAACCGAGAAGCAACAGGCTTGTGGGTTCCGGGACGGCTTCGGCATCGACATTGTCAAAATACGCCGAACCCGTACCATACCAATCGGTCGTGGACTGCTGTGCGGCATATGAGGTCAAAGTGAAGCGTACCGCCTGGGTTCCTTCAGGAGCCGCAGCCGATGTTATCGAGTACTGCTGCCAGTTGGCCCCGCTATACACAGTCGGGGACTCAAATGTTGCAGTAGGTGAGGCTGAAACACCGGGATTTGCGACGCTGAAAAAAGCAATTTGCAAGCCGGCATTCGCATACGCGTTCAGGTTCGTGGTATTTATCATCGAACTTAAGGAAAAAACGTCTCCCTCTGTCGCGATCTTATTTACGTACATACCGCCCCAGCCATCGCTATTCGCGTTCTGGGCCACTGTTTCTGAGAGTCCATAGCTCCCGGAATACGCAGCGGCATTGTTAACAGCCGATGTGTGATACCCTATCTGCTGCCACGGGGTCTTGGATCCTGTCTCGAATGTACCATTCGTCAACAGGTTAGCGCTGGCGACCCCAGGCACTAACAGAACTACTAAGCTTACTATTGCTACTAACTTTCCCATCTTCATTCTTCCACCCCTTTCTTTTATTTTTTCCTTTTCCCTAACAATCCCATCCCTAATAAACCACTACCCAACAACAACATACTGGCGGGTTCCGGAACGGGAGCAGATTCAAGGATGAGGTCATCAAAGATTCCCCTTCCGTCACCGCTGCCAGTATTGTTAACTTCCCAAACTAAAGTCGCCTTGACGATATCTGATCCATAGCTTGAAGGTGTTACGACGGCTGTCTTGTCGTTCCAAACGTTATCGGTAAGGTCATAGCCGGTAAGGCCGCCCGTAGTCCAGGTGCCAACTATAGAATCATCGGAACGCTTGAATTCGACCCTTAATGAGGCAAAAGAACCGTTGCTCAGGGATTCGTTCCCGTTAACATCATCAAACAGATAACCGCCCACCTTGAGATCCTTGTTGGGATCCGATATGGCGACATTCTGCCATCCAGCAGCCTCACTCCATACTGAGGCGGAATAGCCGCCGGAATTTCCCCAGCTGTTAATGGCAGTATTCGCGCTGTTCCACCGGTCCCACCCGCTAAAATCCCCGGTTTCAAATCCGGAGTTTGTCAGGAGATTCGCGTGCGCCATTGAGTACGAGGAGAGCATTGCAACGAGAGATATTACTAATGCGGCTTTCTTTATCATTTCTTCTCCTCAACCCCCTATTATCGAAACGTGTTTATCTACCAAACACAATAAACTTGTTTTTCAATCGGTTGAATTTTTGTTTCAGAAGTTGCTGTCGCAGACCAACTCATCGACACGTGTTTATGAACGCCTATAATATACATTAAGAAAGCAAATGTGTCAAGATAATTAATTTGCTATTATATAGTACTTTATTGCTGAGTAATTCAACCTTAGAAGTAATCCGGGAGGGTCTTTACCGCTTCTCTTATGAACTTCCTGCACCTTTCAAGGGCGGCGCCTGTATCATCATCAAGGACCGCGGTCCAAACCCTTATTGCGGAACCGCCCGTCTTGCCGTCCTTGAGCT
>JBAZFE010000005.1:0-26521 GCA_041653555.1 Candidatus Omnitrophota bacterium | reverse complement strand
TAAAGGTCTCGAAGGGAAAAGTCACCGTCAACGGAAAAGCCATAAGGGACGGTTCTTTAGCTCATCGGAGAAGTGTCCCCATTTGATTTAATTTTCAATAGAACCCTGCAGGGATTTCTGGTAGAATGTAATAAATCCCGGGAGGTCTAAATGAAAAGAACGTTTCGTCTCGCGGCAATAGCCATTTTCCTCATTTCCCTTTCCCCCATGCAATCCCGGGCGGAAGATAAGCCCGTTCCGAGGCCCGAAACGCGCATCCATAAGGCCGGAAAACCAGTCAAGGTCGATTGCGACCTTAGCAAGTACCCCGGCTACGCCATAAGGATGGACAAGCAGTCTTACGAGATATTGATGTACAACACATGGTCTGGCAAGGAAGACCTCAGCGCAGACATTTACCTCCTCTGGGATGACGATGCGCTATATGTCGCGGCGAAAGTTACCGATGACGTGCCTTTTGACAACAGCAAGGAAGGCCCCGATATCTGGGACGGTGACGCGGTAGAGATAATGCTCGGCCTTGACGAGGCGGCCGATCCCGGAAGGATGTTCTTCGGTAAGCGGGATTACCAGATCGGCATAACTCCCGGCAATAGCAAGAATATCAAGGCGGGTGAATGGGTATGGCGGCGCGACGATTACGAGGGCGGGATCGAGGTCGCCTCCATGAAGTGGGATAAGGGCTATATTATCGAGTCGAGGATACCCTTCAGGGTCCTGGGCGGGTTCAAGCCCGAGATAGGCAGGAAGATAGACTTTGATGTCTCCGTCGACGACGGCGATACGCATAAGAGGGAGTTGCAGTTCACGTGGCATGGGACGAAGAATGTCTTTTCGGACCCGAGCGAGTGGGGCATAGCCGTATTTGCCGCCCCGCGCGCCGCGATAGCGTTGTCATATTCAACGATGATGGCCGTCATCGCGGGGATGATCCTGGTCGTGACGTTCATGGTTTTTGTTGCGCGCCGGCCCAAATAGGAGAGGAAGAAATATGAAATGCGATACTTGCGGACGTGATGTCCCTGAAGTGAAGAGGGTTGTCGTGGCGCCCGGATATGACAGGACGCTTGCGAAGCCGATGTATAATTGCCCGGAGTGCTACGAGAAGAAAGAGCAGGCCAAGAAAAATGCATCAGATAAAAGTCCTCGATAACGGATATGTCGCGCTGGTAGATTCGATGGGCGGGGACAAGGCCGTCATAGAGGGCGCCCGCCGCTGCTACATGAGCGAGCCGCAAGGTGAGTCTGCGGACTCTAAGCTTATCCGCCATCTTATAATAAAAGACCACGGCACGCCTTTCGAGCACGCCTATTTCCGTTTCGACGTCAAATGCCCGATATTCGTCGCGCGCCAGTGGATTCGCCACCGCATCGGAACGTACAATGAGATGTCGCTGCGCTATTGCCTCGCAAAAAGGGATTTTTATACGCCGGAGGGCCTGTCGGGCGAGGCGCTCCTGAAATACAAGAAATCGATAAACGACGCCTTCGACGCTTATGAATCGATGGTCTCGTCCGGGATAAAACGCGAACAAGCCCGCGGCGTCCTGCCGCTTTCGATATATACCCTTTATTATTGGACTGTTAACGCGCGGTCCCTCATGAATTTCCTAAAGCAGCGACTCGATAAGTCGGCCCAGCCGGAGATACGCGAGTACGCGAAAGCCCTGCTTCAGATATTCAGGGAGACTATGCCCGTGACGGCCAAGGCCTTCGAAGAAAAAATAATGCCGAAAGAGTAATGGACCTGAACGAACATCCCGAAGAACTGATACAGGGCTGCATAAGGAAAGACAGAAGGTCGTGGGATATATTCGTCGAAACGTATTCAAGGGTAGTTTACTGGGCTATCCGGGACCGGCTTAAGCGTTACGGATATGATTTTAACGATGAAGACGTCAATGACATCCACCAGGATGTCTTTATCGCTTTATGGGCCGGCGACAGGCTGAAGCAGCTCAGGGAGCCCGGAAAAGCGGCGGGATGGCTGGCGATGGTCGCGGGCAACGCGGCGATAGACCATTTCCGAAAGGTAAAGAGCCAGTCTCCGCCGGACTCGATGTCTATATACGAAGAGATATGCAGGAACGGGGAAGGCGGATCCCGGACGCTTGAGGAGGTGCTGCCTTCCGCCGCGGCAGGGCCTGACAGGCAGGCGCAGTTGAACGAAGCGCGGGAGGAGCTGGAAGCGGCGCTCGACGGGCTCAATCCTAAGGAGAGGATGGCCGTCAAGCTGAACCTGCTGCATGGCATGAAACACGTCGAGATCGCGGCGGCGCTGAAAGTCCCGGTAAATACGGTCTCGACGACAATAGCCAGGGCAAAGAAAAACCTGAAAGAAAAACTCGAAAAGAAACGTCTATTATGATATGAAAGAGAGCATAGGCAGCCTTCATGAGGTAAAGTTAGCCTGTCCCGATGAGGCCACGCTGGCCGAATATGCCGGCGGAGCCATGACGCAGTGGCAGAGGGAGCGGCTTGAGGAGCATGCCTCGGCCTGCGCGGCGTGCCTTGAGAATATCAGGGCGGCGCAGACTGCCGAAAGGATGTTGGCGGAAGGAGCTCTCGCGGATACAGGCGAAAGCCTTAAGAAAAAAGCGAAAGGTCTTGCTAAAATGGACATAGGAAAGAGGCGATTACAGGGTTATATATGGCTCGCGGCGACGATAGCCGCGTTTACGCTGTCGTTCACCGCGCCGAAATACTTCGCGCAGTTCCTTGCCGCGGCGGTGATACTGGGCTTAAAATGGGTATCCGAGAGCGAGGGGATACGCACGCTGATAGTTTCGATGGATGCGAAGCGCCGGCATGAGGGCGAACATGAGGAGATGTCCAAATGGAGACGATAACGAAGTCATATGAGACGAAGAACGGCCTTGTCGAGGGGGTGCAGGTCAAGTGGCCGGGGTTCAGTATACTGATGGTGACCGGCAAAAAGGGCTTCCTGGTATGCGGCGTCTTCGACCTTGAGGCGATAGAAAGGTTTAACACGGCCGCCGCTATGGTCGAGAGCACGCCGGATAACCCGATAGGCAGCCTCGAGCGTTTCCCGAACCGCAAGATATCAAAAGTCAACAAGAAGGCCGCCGAGCTGGGCATAACGGCCGGCATGGATGTCATAAAGGCCTTTGAGCTTATAGCGTGAAGCGGCCCGTTCGTTTTATTGCGGCGGTCCTTCTTTCGGCGGCGCTCGCCGGCTGTTCATCCCGGCGCGCCGATAGGGATGTCTTCTTCCAGGTCTCGACGCTCAACGCTCTTGCAGGGGGAGTCTATGACGGGGAGACCACCTTCACGGAATTAAAGAGGCACGGTGATTTCGGTATCGGGACGTTCAACGCCCTTGACGGCGAGATGGTCGCGCTGGACGGGGAGTTCTACCAGATCAAGTCAGACGGGCTCGCGTATGATGTCTCCGGCACCGCGAAGACCCCCTTTTCCGAGGTGACGTTCTTCGAGGCAGATAAGACGGTGCCCCTGGACAAGCCGATGGATATGAAGCAGCTGCAGGAATACCTAGACACGTTCATGCCGACCAATAATATTTTTTATGCGGTCAGGATCGACGGCCTGTTCGACTATGTCAAAATGAGGAGCGTCCCGCCGCAGCAGAAGCCTTATGTGCCGCTGTCAGAGGCGGTGAAAGGCCAGAGCGTATTTGAGATGAGAGATATTAAGGGGACCGTTGCAGGCTTCAGGTGCCCCGCATATACCGACGGATTTAACCTGCCCGGATACCATATGCATTTCATAACTGACGGCAGGAATAAGGGAGGC
This sequence comes from Candidatus Omnitrophota bacterium, assembly GCA_041653555.1. Classification (GTDB taxonomy): domain Bacteria; phylum Omnitrophota; class Gorgyraeia; order Pluralincolimonadales; family Pluralincolimonadaceae; genus UBA6215. The sequence goes on along the minus strand of JBAZFE010000005.1, from coordinate 22,747 downwards.
CACCTGTTGGACTTCCGCTTAAAGCGCGGGATCGCGGAGTTGGATTATACGGCGCGTTTCAGCGTCTCGCTGCCGGGTGATAAGGCGTTCTATTCCGCCGGACTGACAAGTGAAGGGGCTTCAGGCCTGGAGAAAGCGGAAAAATAGTGGCAGATAATAACAGGAAAGCCGCGATAAGCCTCATCGTACTCTTCGGGCTCGTGAGCCTCTTCGGAGATATCGTATACGAGGGCGCGCGCAGTGTAAACGGCCCTTACCTGAAGACTCTCGGCGTAAGCGCCGCGGTAGTCGGCTTCATCGCGGGGCTCGGAGAATTTGTCGGTTACGCGATACGCCTGGCCTCCGGTTATTTTGCCGACAAGACGAAGGCGTACTGGCTGTTTACGTTTGTCGGATATGGCATGCTCGTGACGGTCCCGCTGCTCTCTCTTACGGGCGTATGGCAGGTAGCGGCGCTATTTATAGTGCTCGAGCGCCTAGGAAAGGCCTTAAGGGCCCCCGCGCGCGATACGATAGTATCCCAGGCGTCAAAACAGGTCGGCACCGGTTTCGGGTTCGCGATCTCCGAGGTCATGGACCAGATAGGCGCCCTGACCGGGCCGCTTATTTTAGCGGCGCTTTTTATGTTCGCAGGCAATTCGGGGGACGAAATAGCGAAATACCAGAAAGGATACAGCCTTTTCTGGATACCCTTTGTCCTTGTCATGGTGTGCGTAGTCTTCGCTTACCTCAGGGTCCCCGATCCCGCGAAGCTCGAGGCCTCTATCAAAAGGGCGCCTGAGCCCGACAAGCTCTCAAGGACCTACTGGCTTTATACGCTGTTTACTTTTATCACGACGATGGGCTTCGTGAATTTCGCGCTTATAGGATATCATTTCAAGGCGAAGAACGTGCTTTCCGACGCGCAGATACCGTTATTTTACGCGATAGCTATGGCGTTGGACGGCGTGGCCGCGTGGTTTGTGGGCACGTATTACGACCGCCTGAAGAACAGGAGCGGCAACGAAAAGGCAGGCCTGGGCACGCTGCTCATGATCCCGCTGCTCTCGGTATTTATACCGTTATTTGCTTTTACACAGAGTTTTATCCTGGCCCTCGTAAGCGCCGTGATATGGGGCGTCGTAATGGGCGTGCACGAGACCGTTATGAAGTCCGCGATCGCCGACCTGACCCCCATGAAAAAGAGGGGGACGGGTTATGGCATATTCAATACGGCATACGGCCTGGCGATGTTCATCGGAAGCGCGCTGATGGGGATATTATACGACCACTCTATCGTGATGCTTATTGCGGCCGCTGTCGCGATCCAGCTGGCGGCCATACCTCTTTTCTTCTTGATGAAGAGGGAAGCTTTTGTGGTATCATAACACATTGAAAGGCAGGGTATATGGAACCAGGTAATAGCCTAGGCAAGAGGCTGAAAAATATAGTAATAGGCGGCGCGCACGACCCGCACGATAAGAAGATCTTTCATAAGATCTCACTGATAGCGTTCTTCGCGTGGGTCGGGATCGGCGCTGACGGGCTTTCCTCTTCATGCTATGGGCCGCAGGAAGCATTCGTGGCTTTGCAGGGGCATATGTACCTCGGTATATTCGTCGCGCTCGCGAGTGCTATAACGGTTTTTATCATAAGCGCCAGTTATTCGCAGATAGTCGAAATATTCCCTTCAGGCGGCGGAGGATATCTTGTCGCCAGTAAACTGCTTTCGCCGAGGCTGGGAATGCTTTCGGGCTGCGCCCTCCTGATCGATTACATGCTTACTATAACCGTGTCCGTTGCCTGCGGCGCCGACGCGCTTTTCAGCTTCCTGCCGGCGGATTGGCTGCAATACAGGCTGGTTTTCGCGTCATTGGTCATTATAGTGCTTATAATGCTTAACTTAAGGGGCGTCAAAGAATCGGTACTCGTATTAATGCCCATATTCATCGTCTTTGTGCTGACCCATGTCTTCCTGATAGCTTATGCGCTGATCTCGCATTCGGCGAATTTTCCCGAAGTGGTTGCGTCCACCCATAAGGATTTCAGCAATACCGCCTCGCAGGTGGGCATCTTCGGCATAATATTCCTGATACTCAGGGCGTACAGTATGGGTGCGGGCACGTATACCGGTATCGAGGCCGTCAGCAATTCCCTGCCCGTATTGAGAGAGCCGAAGGTCCAGACCGCAAAGCGGACCATGATGTATATGGCTACTTCACTTGCCTTCATGGTCGTCGGGCTGATGCTCGCGTATATGCTTTACAAAGTCCAGCTCTCGGAGGGGAAGACGCTCAATGCCGTGCTTGTCGGAAGCGTGACCCAGGCATGGAACAGCAATGTCGCGCTCGTTTTCCTGCTTATTACGCTGGTATCGGAGGCCGCGCTGCTGTTTGTCGCCGCGCAGACGGGATTTATCGACGGGCCGAGAGTGCTCTCTTATATGGCCCTGGACAAATGGGTGCCGACGAGATTCGCGACGTTGAGCGACCGGTTTGTCACGCAGAACGGCGTGTTGATCATGGGGATAGCCTCGCTTATACTCATGGTCTCTACACGCGGGTCGGTCGCGTTGCTCGTGGTCCTCTATAGTATAAATGTCTTCATAACATTTACCCTTTCCCAGGCAGGCATGGTGCGCCACTGGTGGCTGTTTCGGAAGAAACTTTCGTCCTGGCGCAGGAAATTCGCTATCAACTCGATCGGGTTCCTGCTTACGGCGTTCATTCTTTTATCCGTTATAGTGATCAAATTCACGGAGGGCGGCTGGGTAACGCTTATTGTTACCGGAAGCCTTGTCGCAGTGGTATTGATAATAAAGTCCCATTATGAACACACCGCAAAGATGTTGAAGCGCCTTGACAGCCTTGTCATGGCGGCGGGTTTTTCGAGCGCGGAAAGTATTCCGGGTATCACCAAAAAGGAGAGGGGGGAGTTCGACCCCGAAGCCAAGACCGCGGTGCTGTTAGTGAACGGTTTTAACGGAATGGGCTTGCACACGCTTTTTAATGTATTCAGGTTGTTCGGGGATTCCTTCAAGAATTTCGTATTCGTGCAGATAGCTGTCATAGATGCCGGGAATTTTAAGGGTGCAGAGGAGCTGGAAAAGCTTGAATCCCACGCGAAAAGCGAAATAGAAAGATATGTGAAATTCGTAGAACAGCACGGTTATTATGCCGAAGGTGTTTTCTCGATGGGCACGGATGTCGTAGAGGAGGCCTCGAAACTCGCTCCGCAGATAACCGAGAAATATCCCCAAGTCGTATTCTTCGGCGGCCAGATAGTATTTCCGAAGGAGACTTTCCTTACCAGGTTACTCCACAACTACACGGTCTTCTCAATGCAGCGTAAGTTCTACCACGAAGGCATACCGGTGGTCATACTTCCTATAAGGGTCTAGGAGGTTTTATGAAGAAAGCGTCCCCCTGGATACTGGTCGTTACCTGTTCGGCCGTTATCATCATTGCCGGGGCCGTAACCACGCAGTGGATTGCGGCGCGCGCGGACAGGCAGATGCGGACCCGCCTGTTGCTGCAAGCTTCGGCAATAGCGCGCCAGATCAGTGCCGGGCAGGTACGGGCCTTATCGTTCACCCCATCGGATAAAGACAATGTCGTCTTCCAGAGGCTGCATACCCAGATGGCCGCCTATACGGCCGCGATCAAATCCTCATTCGGCACGGAAGGAAAGTACCTCGGCATATACAGCATGTTGATGCGGGACGGGATAATATTTTTCGGCCCCGAGAACGTCAACCCCGGTGAACTGCATTCTGCCCTGCCCGGGACAACTTACGAGAGGCCCCCTTATGAACTGCTGAAGGTTTTTGACTCCGGCCTTCCGTTGACTTTTGGGCCGTATACCGATGAGTTTGGCACATCTATCAGCGCGTTTGCCCCCGTGCTCGATCCGCATACGGGCAGGGTCATGCTTGTCGTTGGCATGGATTTTGAGGCGACGGATTGGGGGGCGGACATAGCGGCCGTTTCGAGGCTGCCGGTCATTTTAACTTTAGTCCTTTTACTGATCGTCGCGGGCTCTTCCCTCCTGGTCATTAAAAGGGACCGGATCGTCCCGGAGAAACGCAACGGCCTGGTGCGCAATGCGGATGCGGTCATTGCCGCCGTCTTCGGCCTGGCCGTCACTTTGATCGCGGCGTACCTGGTGCATGTCGGCGAAAAGTATGACCGCGGGGAGACCTTCCAGCAATTGGCTGCGTCAAAAACATTCGGTTTCACGCAGGCGATGAAAGACATCCGCGATGATTATCTCGAAGGTTTCTCCCGTTTCATCGAGAGCCGGCCGGATATAGACCTTAAGCAATTTAACGAATATGCGGGATTCCTTTCAGGGAATCCCGCCGTACAGGCCTGGGTGTGGATACCGAAGGTGACCGAGACTGAGAAAGAAGATTTTGTCCGGCGGATCCGGTCGGAGAGCATGACAAAGTATACTATTTGGCAGCCGGATGCCAATGGCGAACCGGTCCCGGCCGCAGGCAGGGATGAATATTATCCCGTGTGTTATCTGGAGCCCCTTCCCGGGAACGAGCGCGTCCTGGGGTTCGATCTCGGTTCTGAGGCGCATCGCGCGGAAGCGTTAAAAAGCGCCGCGCAGACAGGACTTGTAACAGGCTCGGACGTCATCAGCCTGATGAATGAGAAGGAGGGTGAAAGAGGGATAGCGATTTTACGCCCGGTATATCATGACGGAAGCCTGCGCGGATTTGCCTTGGCTGCCGTTGTCATCGAAACGCTGCTCAAGAAATATATATTGGACGAGCCGTTCGCGGAACGCCCCACGGCATTAGTGGACCTGTACGTGTTGAGCGAGTCTTCGCCGGGAGTCCTTGTCGCGTCGACGTCCCGGGAGCACGTGCGAGCCGATATGAAGAATTCGGTGGTCATGCCTGTATTTGCTTTCGGTAAGGCCTATGCCGTGCTGGCCCATCCCGGAAGCGGTTTCAACGACCTATATCCGGCATGGGCCGGATGGCTGGCCGGCGCGATCGGCATGGCATTTACGGCATCCTCGGTGCTGTTCATAGCTTTCTTGTCCGGCCGCGGGACCATTCTGGAAAAGCAGGTGTGTCAGCGTACGGATGAGCTTCGGGCAAGCGAAGAGTCTTACAGGAGGCAGTTTACGGACAACTCTTCTGTCATGCTTCTTGTGGACCCGGAGGACGGCAGGATAATGGACGCGAACCTTTCCGCGGCGGGATTTTACGGTTATCCGCGGGAAAAGCTCCGTGAACTGCGGATGGCGCAGCTGGATACCTCCCTCGAAGAGGTTGTTTTGAAGGCGAAACCTTTCGTAGACTCCGGCATAATAAAACATTTCCAGGCCCGCCACCGTATAGCCGGAGGCGGGATCCGCGACGTGGAGACGTTCAGCAGCCCTATATTGCTCGGGGAAAAAAAGCTGTTGCATTTCATAATCCATGATATCACCGAACGCATAAAGATGGAGGAGGATATAAAGAAGAAGGTCGGAGAATTTGAGATCATGAACAAGGTCGCGGTCAACAGGGAATTGAGGATGGTCGAGCTGAAAGATAAGATTGCGGCGCTGGAGGAGAAGATAAAGAAGGGTGGGAGTTAAGGCACTTTTTGCTCAATTCGCCGGATAAAATAAATAACTCCGCATTCAATGCACCGGCAGAATTTCTGCGAAATTCTGCACGGTTGAATGCGGAGTACTTCGTTACGTCTGTAAGCGGGAAGTTATGGTGCCGGGGGAGGGAGTTGAACCCTCATGCCCTTACGGACATCAGTTTTTGAGACTGACTTGTATGCCAGTTCCAACACCCCGGCGCGAACGAGATAAGGGACGTGTCCCAAAGTGACACGTCCCCTTTTATTTACTTCATTGCTTCTTTGGTGTTCTTCACGAACGGCTCAAGGAGGTTCATGAACTCCATCGGGAAGATATATTTCGTCGACGGGCTCTGCCCGAGAGCTTTCAGCGTGTCAAGATACTGAAGGGATAAAGTCTTCGAGTCGACGTTCTTAGCGACAGAGAAGATCTTGTCCAGCGCCAGGGAGAAGCCTTCGGCCCTTAATATAGCCGCCTGCCTGTCGCCCTCAGCCTTAAGTATCTCCGATTGTTTCTGGCCTTCGGCAACGGTTATGGCCGCGGCCTTTGTGCCTTCAGCCTCGATGATCACGGCGCGGCGGGTCCTTTCGGCGGACATCTGCCTGATCATCGCGTCGGATACATCCTTCGGCGGCATGATCTCGCGGATCTCGACCGTCGTTACCTTGACGCCCCAGCGCTCGGTGACTTCATCGAGCTTCTGGCGCAGAACCTGGTTTATCTGTTCGCGTTTCGACAGGACCTCATCGAGGCCCAGGTCGCCGACAACGGCCCTCAACGTGGTCGTCGCGATACCCTGCGACGCCGCGGCAAAATTGCCGACCTTTATGACGCTGAGGTCCGGGTCCATGACCTTCCAGTAGATAAGGAAGTCGATGGATATCGGTGCGTTATCCTTCGTGATGCACGTCTGCTGCGGTATCTCGAGGAAGAGCTCGCGCAGGTCGACGCTTATGGAATTATCGATTATTGGTATCAGGAATACGATACCCGGGCCGCGCTGCCCTATTGAACGGCCGAGGCGGAATACCACAAGGCGTTTGTATTCCCTGACGATCTTGACCGAGTTCGACAGGATAATGAGCCCTACTACCAGTATAAAGAAAAGCACAAAGCCCGTAATAGCCATCCGTTACCTCACTTTCTCTACTTTAACTACCAGACCGTCAACCGTTTTTATCTTAATTTTTTCTCCCGCTTTTATAGTTCCTTCGAGCGATTCGGCGTACCATTCCTCGCCCTTTACGTGGACGATGCCTTTAGGGGTAAGGTCCGTCTTGGCCTCGCCCACGGTTTCAGCCAGGCTCTCGACCCCCGACGAAGCCCTGCGTTTCTGGGCCCTTATTATGAGCGGCAGCACAAATACCATCAGCGCCGTGGTGCTTATTACTATTGCCGCTATCAGCGCCTTTGAAAGGCTAGTGAACTGCGGGTCGGCCTTGAACAGGATAAGTGAGCCCACAGTCAACGCGATGATCCCGCATACCGTAAGTATGCCGTGCGTCGGGGTTTTGACGTCCAGCACAAAGAAGACGAAGCTAAGCAGCATCAGGATCAGGCCCGTGTAATTCACCGGGAGAGAGTTCATCCCGACAAAGGCAAGGACCAATCCCGCCACGCCTATGATACCGCCGACCGATACGCCCGGCGTAGCTATCTCGAAGATTATGCCGTAGAATCCGATCACGAGAAGCAGATAGACTATGTTCGGGTCCTTTAATCCGCTAAGTAATCCTTCAAGCATGTTGCCTCCTTCATTTAATGCCGCATGGTAAAGCCTTGGTAAAATATACCATTAGGGAGGGGCATTGTCAACCTCAACTGGACGGTTGACGACGGGGCAAAGAAGTGGTATTATTCTATACCTGTTTGACCAAAATCGTGGGGCTGTAGCTCACCCGGGAGAGCGCCTGCATGGCATGCAGGAGGTAAGGGGTTCGATCCCCCTCAGCTCCACCATTTCTTTCCGGGAGGCCAATGAAACTCGGCGTTCACGTATCGATAGCGGGGCATATCTACGAGGCGGTCGACAGGGCCGCGGCCCTCGGCTGCAACACATTCCAGATCTTTAGCCGCAACCCGCGCGGATGGGAGGCGCTGGAGCTCGACCCGGAAGACGCCGCGGAATTCAAGAAACGCCGCAAGGCAAAAAACATCTCGCCCGTAGTCGTCCACATCCCTTACCTGATAAACATGTGCTCGTCCGACGAATATCTCTGGAGGAGGTCTGTCGACGCCTATATAGAGGATATCAAGCGCGCCGACATGATCGGGGCGGATTATTTCGTGACGCACCTCGGCAGCCCGAAAGAGAAAGGCCGCGATTACGGTATCGCGCGGTTCTCGAAGGGGCTGAACGAGGCGATATCCAAGGCTAAACCTAAGCTTATGATACTGCTCGAGAACACCGCCGGGGGCGGCGACTCGATCGGTTCGAGGTTCGAGGACATAGAAGAGATAATCGGCAGCGTGAAAGACAAAGGCAAAGTCGGCGTATGCCTCGATACCGCCCATACGTTCGAGGCGGGGCATGACGACAAGACGAAAGAGGGCCTCGAAGCCCTGCTTAAATACATTGATTCTACCGTTGGGCTTGATAAGATAAAGGTCGTGCATTTTAACGATTCGATGAGCGAGATGGGCTCGCACAACGACAGGCATTGGCATATCGGCAAGGGAAAGATCGGCGCGGAGGGGATGAAAAGGATCGCCAACGTCCCGGAATTCAGGGATTGCGCGTTCATCCTCGAGACGCCTAAGGAGACCGAGAGGTCCGATAAAACGAACTTGGCAGCCGTGAGAAAGATGAGGAAGGATTGAACTACGATTTTAAGCAGATAGAAGAGAAGTGGCAGAAGCAGTGGGAGTCGAGCGGGATCTTCAAGGTGAAGACCGATCCCTCGAAGAAGAAGTATTACCTGCTCGAGATGTTCCCGTACCCGTCGGGCCGCATCCATATGGGCCATGTCCGCAATTACACTATCGGCGATGTCGCGGCGCGCGTGAAGATCATGCAGGGATATAACGTCCTGCACCCGATGGGTTATGACGCGTTCGGCCAACCGGCCGAGAACGCCGCCATAAAGAACAAGAGCCATCCCGAGGCATGGACGTTAGGCTGCATAGATAATATGAGGAAGCAGCTCAAGAAGATGGGCCTCTCATATGACTGGGCCCGCGAAGTCTCGACCTGCCTTCCCGGTTATTACCGCTGGAACCAGTGGATATTCCTGAAGATGCTCGAGAGAGGGCTCGCATATAAAAAGGCATCCGTGGTCAACTGGTGCCCTGACTGCGAGACTACCCTTGCCAATGAAGAAGTCATCGACGGTAAATGCTGGCGCTGCAAGAATACGGTTGAGCAAAAATTGCTCGACCAATGGTTCATCAAGATCACCGCTTATAAAGAGAGATTGCTCGATGACCTCGGAGGGCTCAAATACTGGCCCGAACGCGTCATCACGATGCAGAAGAACTGGATAGGAAAGAGCGAAGGCGTCGAGATATTCTTTGTTGAGCCGGGAACCGGCTCGACAATCCCCGTATTCACTACCCGCCAGGATACGATATTCGGATGCACCTATGTGGTGCTCGCGCCAGAACATCCCCTCGTAAAGAGGCTGATATCCGGAAAACCGCAGGAGAAACAGGTCCTGCAATTCATAGATAAAGTATCCAAGGAGAGTAAGGTTGTCCGCGTCGCGGCCGACGTCAAGAAGGAGGGCATCTTTACCGGTGCCTACGCGATAAACCCCGTCAATAATGAGCCTGTCCAGATATGGGTCGCCGATTACGTGCTGATGGAATATGGTACGGGAGCGATAATGGCCGTGCCTACACATGACCAGCGCGATTTCCTGTTCGCGAAAGAGCATAAACTGCCGATGCGCGTCGTCATACAACCAGCCCCTCGCGAGGGGCAAGGTGAAGCTATATCGCTCGATAAGATGACCGAGGCCTTTGAGAACGACGGCGTCCAGGTGAACTCGGCGCAGTTCGACGGCCTGACGAATGCCGAAGGCAAGAAGAAGATAGCGGAGTGGATGGAGAAGACGGGCATCGGCAAGCGCACCGTCAATTGGCGCCTTCGCGACTGGCTGATATCGCGCCAGCGCTATTGGGGGACGCCCATACCCGTCATATATTGCCCGGAATGCGGCGTTGTCCCGGTGCCCGAAAAGGACCTGCCGGTGATCCTGCCCAAGAATGTCGAGTTCACGGGGAAAGGCGGCAGCCCGCTCTCACAGGTCAAGGAATTCGTGAATACGAAGTGCCCGAAGTGCGGCGGCGCGGCGAAGCGCGAGACGGATACGATGGCGACGTTCATAGATTCGTCGTGGTATTTCCTGAGGTTCTGCTCGCCTCACGCTGACACGGCGGCTTTCGAAAAAGCCGACGTATCGTATTGGATGCCGGTCGACCAGTACATAGGTGGCATAGAACATGCCGTCCTGCATCTGCTGTATTCGAGGTTCTTCACGAAGTTCCTGAAAGACATAGGCATGCTGGATTTTGAGGAGCCGTTCCGGAAACTTTTGACGCAGGGGATGGTCTTAAAGGACGGCGAGGTCATGTCGAAGTCGCGCGGGAATATCGTAGATCCCGACGAGATAATCGCGAAATACGGCGCGGACACGATGCGCCTCTTTATACTTTTCGCGGCGCCGCCGGAGACCGAGCTCGAGTGGGAAGAGCGCGGCACAGAGGGCGCGTACAGGTTCCTCACGCGCGTCTGGCGCATACAGGAGAACCTGAAGGATAAGGCCGACCCCGCGCTGGTCCGCCTCATGCATAAGGCCGTAAAGAAGGTCACGGACGATATAAGCGAATTCAAGTTCAACACCGCCATCGCGGGGATGATGGAGCTGGTCAACGCGATCTACCAGTACGGAGCCGACAGGGAGGTCTATTCGTCGCTTATTCTGATGCTCTCGCCGATAGCGCCGCATTTCTGCGAGGAGATATGGCAGTCTCTCGGGAACAAGGAGAGCGTACTGAAGGCCGGCTGGCCGAAGTTCGACCCGAAGATGCTGGTCGAGGAGAATATCACGATAGTCATACAGGTGAACGGCAAGGTCCGTTCGAAGGTTGAAGTCCCCAACGATATCAGCGACGGAGAACTGAAAGAACTGGCGCTGTCGGACGAGAAGGTCAGGCAATGGCTCGAGGGGAAGCCCGTGAAGAATATCGTCGTCGTACCCGGGAGGCTTGTGAGCATAGTTGCTTGACCTGACCGCGCAGGAGAGGAAGGTATTGATAACCCTGGGGGCCCTGGCCCTGCTGGGTTTGGCGGTGATCGCATACCGGACCTATATAGACCGCCCCGAGATCAGGGTGGTTTCCGGGCGGCGCGCTGCGGAAGGGTTTAGCGGCGCTATGAAGCCGGGAGGAACGGTCAATATCAACACCGCCGACGCGGATAAGATAGCGTCATTGCCGGGCATAGGCCCGAAGATGGCCAAGGATATCGTGGATTACCGGGCCGCGCACGGGCAGTACCTTTTTAAGGAAGACCTGATGAAGGTCGGGGGTATCGGGCCGAAGACGTTCGGCAAGATAAAGGAGCTTATCGCCCTTGAATAGCGGGGTATTCTGTGGTAGACTTACTTCCTGCTGCGTTAGTCCCTTACAAAAAATAACACGAAAGGAGCAATAAGATGTACAGGACAAGGTTGTTTGCTGTGGTTATAACGGTTTTTGCCGCGGTTGCGTTGACGGGTTGCGGTCAATCAGCCAAGAACGCCGTACCGGCACCGGAAGCCTCTAAGGGCCAGGCGGTAAGCGCCGAACCGGCGAAGCAGGCCGCGCCCGAAGCGAAGGGCGGCAAGGTGGTAGCTGAGATAGGCAGCGAGAAGATCACTCTCGAAGAGATAAATGAGATGATTAAGCAGATACCTGAGCAGTACCAGCCGATGGCCGAGGCCCACAAGGATATGTTCGTCGACAGCGTCGTAAACCAGAGACTGCTGTACAACGAAGCCTCAAAGCTTAACCTCGATAAGGACGCCGCCATCCAGAAACAGATCGATGAGGCCAGGAAAGAGATAATCATAAAGGAATTCCTGCGCAAGGAGATAGAGGATAAGGTGGTCGTCACCGACGAGGACGCGAAGAAATATTACGAAGCGAATAAGGACAAGTTCAAGGACGGCGAGAAGATCCAGGTATCGCACATCCTGGTAGAGACTGAAGCCGAAGCGAACGATGTCCTCGCAAAGCTGCAGGCCGGCGCGGATTTCGCGGCCCTGGCCAAAGAGAAATCAAAATGCCCGAGCAAAGATAAGGGCGGAGACCTGGGGCCCATAAGCAAAGGACAGACCGTTCCCGAGTTCGAGAATGCCGCTTTTGCCCTCCAGGTGGGACAGCTGAGCCCGGTCGTCAAGTCGCAGTTCGGTTACCATATCATAAAGGTCACCGAGAAACAGCCCGAAAAGCTGCTCTCGTTCGACGAGGTCAAGGAACAGCTCAAGCAGATGCTCCTCACGGACAAGCAGAAGGAGCGCTTTGATTCCATAATAAAGGACCTGAAGGACAGGAACAAGGTCGTTATATACAAAGACCTGCTGATGCCGCCTGCGCCTAAGGCCGAGCCTATTCAGCCTGTGACTGAAAGCAAGCCAGTAGAGGCCGCGCCGGTCCCAGCAAAATAAACCGGAATGCCTTTAACCTGGATAGCGTTATTTCTATCTGCGGGGATCTGGATAACAAGCGTTATCCGGGTCCCCGTTCTCTTTTCTTCTGTCCTGGCCGCCCTGTTCCTTGCGGTGTCCGCAGCCGTCATAAAGAAAAAGTTAGCGTCATTCCTGTCGCTTTCCGCGGCGTTCTTCTTCATAGGCTGCATACTCATAGGCGTTAACCGCTTACTGCCGGACGGCCATATCAGGTATTTCACTCCTTCCGGGCCTGAGGAGGTCTGCCTCGAGGGGACGGTAACGGACGAGCCTTCGGAGGCGGTAACTTTCTACGGCGAGCCGAAGATAAATTTCACTCTTGAGGCGCGTGAACTGCAGAAGGGCGAAATAAAGGCCCGCGTCTCGGGCAAAGTAAAAACCTCCGTTTTCGGCCGCACGAAGGACAAAGTCTCATACGGCGATACCGTGGCCCTGCGCGGAAAGCTTTCGAAGCCTTCGGCACCCGGCAACCCCGGCGAGTTCGACTACGCGAAGTACCTCGAGAGGAACCGGATATTCTCATCGTTCTCGGCGGACGCGAAGGACCTCGCCCCGCTGAGGCGGGACCTTGACATTACCGGGACCGGCAAGGGAAACCCCGTCGTAAGTTTCGCGTACAAGGTGCGCGGCAGGATAAGGGAGATGATAGCCTCGGGCATCCGGGGGGACGCCGCGGATTTCCTGATAGCGATATTGCTCGGGCTGCGGCAGGACGTCAGCGCCGGGCTCAACGACGACTTCATGAAGACGGGGACCGTGCATCTTCTCGCCATTAGCGGGCTTAATGTAGGGCTCATTGCGGGCCTGATGCTGGTGATATTCGGGATACTCAGGGTCCCGAAGAAGGCGGGCATCTGCGCGGCCGTAGTCCTGCTTATATTTTATGCCGTGTTGACGAACGGCACGCCTTCGGTGATACGGGCGACCGTGATGTCGATAGCCGTCCTCTGCGGCCTGCTTATCGGCAGGGACGCGTCCCTCTGGAACTCTCTGGGGCTCGCCGCGATAGTGATACTCGGTTGCGACCCGGGAGCGTTGTTCGATATCGGGTTCCAGTTGTCGTTCCTGTCGGTGGCGTCGCTTCTCTATTTTGTCCCTCTAATGCGGGGCCTTGTCCCGAAGTCCAAGAAGCGGAACTACCTGCTGGAAGGATGCATAGTCTCGCTTGCCGCCTGGGCGGGAGTTGCGCCCCTCATACTGGTTTATTTCAACATAGTGACCCCTATCGCGGTGGCGGCGAACCTTATTGCCGTCCCGCTCTCATTCGCGATAACCGCGGCCGGCATTCCCTTTATCATATTTGGTTTTATATTCCCGCCCCTCGGAAAAGTATTTGCCGCTTCCACATGGATACTGTGTGAAGCGCTTTTTAAGTCCAACAATATACTGGCAAAGGTCCCACTCGGGCATTTTTACCTTCCCGCCCCGCCTTTATACGTATTAGTAGCGTACTACCTGTTCCTATTGGCCTTCACTGAGAGGGCCAGGCTTAAGATCAGGGGCGCGAAGATCGCCGCCGCGGCCCTTGCGTTCGCCAATATCATCATCTGGACGGGCGCGCTCGCTCCCCGCGACGGGAAGATGCGCGTCACGTTCCTCGATGTCGGCCACGGCGATTCGGTCTTCCTGGAATTTCCGCGCGGCGGGAACATGCTCATCGACGGCGGAAGCGGCGGGGGAGAGGATTGGGACGCGGGCAGGAATGTTGTGCTGCCATTCCTGAGGAGCAAGGGCGTCCAGGTTATAGATGCCGTGGTCCTGACCCATCCGGATGCCGACCATTCGGGAGGCCTTGTTTCGATCCTCAAGGGCATTGATGTGAGGAATGTTTTTGAAAGCGGGGCGGGATCCGGCACAGGAATATACAAGTCTTTTGAAGAGATCGTCCGCGGCAGGCATATCACGCGGCATATCTTAAAACGCGGGGACTCGATAAGCGGCATTAAAAACGTCGACCTGTTGTGCCTTAATCCGTACCCGGGCCGCGCGGCCGATGCATCGATACCCATTAATGACAGGTCGATCGCGCTCGGTATAAAATTCGGGGACCGGAGGTTTCTTTTTTGCGGGGACATAGGCAGCGGGTTGATATCAGAGGTGTTCCTCGGATATCCGGATGCCGCAAGGTCCGGCCTGCTGATGCTTCCGCACCACGGACAGAAGCTCAGCGAGGAGGCGGAAGCGTCCATCGAGACCGCCAGGCCCGAGTTCGCAGTTATATCGCAGGGCAGGGCCCAAAGGGAGGAGGCGGCGTCGGTAAAAATGCAGGATCTGCTGCGGGCTAAAAGTATAAGGACCTACAGGACCAACGCGGACGGCGCGATCTTCGCGGTCACGGACGGCAGGGGACTTATCGTAAGTAATTTCAAAATAATGCGTTAAATTTCACGTTGACAAACGGTGCTTCCGGGGTATAAAATCATCTATAATTAGGGGGCGCTCTATGCAATCGAAGTCAGATTTCCCTGAGAGAAGGCAGTATGAGCGGATCAACACGACCATGTCGGTCCAGTACAGGGGAATACGGCAGGCCAGCGACTCCGTTATCAGTGCGATATCCAGGGATATTTCCACAGGCGGTGTAAGGCTGCTCGTAAATGAGTTCATCTCGGTGTTTACGCGGCTCGTCCTGGAGATAGCTATGCCGTCATCCCCGAAACCCGTAAGGGTTGTCTCGAAGGTTGCGTGGGTCCGCAAGCGTCCCTACGGCGAACAGTACGAGGTTGGGGTCGAGTTCATGGATATGCCTGATGAAGACAGGCGCGGCATCTGTGATTTTGTCGAAAGGTCCGTCCTCAAGCAGTAAATCCGCAAAAAACCGGAAGGCGAAAACGTCTATGAGAAGATTCCTTTTTGTTATATTGGCGGCTGCGGCCATGGTGGTGATTATGCCGGCGGCCCATGCCTACTGGATATGGACCCCGCAGACGGGGACCTGGATAAACCCGAAGTGGGCCGTAAAGGATACTCCGCAGGAACAGTTCGACTGGGCAATGAAGTTCTACGAGTCGAAAGAATATAAGAAGGCCGCGGAGGAATTCCAGAAGCTCGTGCGTTATTACCCGCAGGCGGAGCTTGCCGCGGAATCCGAGTATTTTGCCGGCAAGTCATACGAGTGCATCGATGAATATGAGCAGGCCTTCAACGCCTACCAGAAGGCGATAGAGACGTACCCGTTCTCTAAGAGGCTCGATGAGATGATGGAGCTCCAGTACGAGATAGGGAACAAGTTCTACCTCGGCGAGAAGGTGCGGCTGTGGGGCATACCGACCTTTCCGTCGGTCTTCAAAGCGATAGAGATGTACCAGAAGGTCATAGATAACGCGCCCTACGGCAAGTTCGCCGACCAGGCGCTGTATAAGATGGGCGAGTGCTACAAGAAGGCCGGCGATTTCCAGCAGGCTAGGCTGACCTTCCAGAAACTGGTCGATGAGCATCCCGAGAGCAAGCTTGCCGAAGAGGCGAATTTCCAGGTCGGCCTCTGCGCCTCGCAGGCTTCGCTGAAGCCGAGCTACGACCAATCCGAGACGGATTCGGCGCTGCAGGAGATAGAGGATTTCTCGAAACGCCATCCCGAGTCGACCCTGACGGGCGAAGCGGACAAGATGCGCGGGTCATTAAGGGAGAAGAAGGCCCAGAGCGATTACGACATAGCCGAATTCTACTGGAGGTTGAAGCAGTACGAGTCTGCGGCCGTTTACTATAAGAGCATAGTCGATACCCTGCCCGACACGAATATCTCGAAGAAGGCGCAGGAGAGGCTCGACATAATAGAAAAGAAGAATAAAAAGAAATGAAGAAGACATGCCTCGTATTGGCGGCCCTGGCCACCGTGGTGACGGTATTTGTTTCGGGCTGCGGTTATTCCACCCGCTCGCTCGCGTACGGCAAATCGACAAAGATATATATCAAGCCTTTCGAGAACCAGGTCGACCTGAACATCAATTCGGACCTTTCCGACAAGAACCCCTACAGGCTCTATCGCGCAGGCATGGAGGTAAAGGTCACGAATGCCGTGGTCAACAAGTTCATGGTGGACGGCTACCTTAGCGTGGTATCGGATGAAGACCAGGCGGACCTGGTCATCCGCGGCGCGCTGATAAATTACAATAAACAGCCCTTAAGGTACGACCAGCGCAGCGAGAACGTCGAAGAATACAGGGCGAATATCATAGTGAACGTATCCCTTGAGGACGCAGTCAACGCCAAGACGGTCTGGACCGAACAGGGTTTTGTCGGTTACCAGGAGTACGCGCTGACAGGCCCGAAGGCCAAGTCGGAAGAAACAGCGATAAATGAGGCCATCGAGGACCTGGCTAAAAGGATCGTTGAAAGGACCGTTGAGGATTGGTAGGGCCTTCAGATGCCCGGTTTAGTGTATCTATTTATAGGAAGAGAGAACGCCCTTAAGGGGGAAGTCCTCGAAGAACTCAAGAAGCAGACCCTCTCCGGCGGCAACGCCGACCTGAATTACTCGATCTTCTATTCCGACCAATTTGACCCGCAGGGATTCCAGGACGCGGTCAATACCCAGCCGTTCCTGAGCCCGAAGCGTTTCGTGGTGATAAGGGACGCCGACAGGCTGCCCAAGGAAGCCAGGGAACCCGTCGCCAATTATGCGAAGAACGGCTGCGAGAGCACCGTCCTTGTCATCACCGCAAATGCGACCCCGAAAGAAGCCGGCGAAGACCCTTTCCTGTCCGGACTGTTGAAATGCGCAAAGGTAAAGAACTTTTCGAGCCCGGAGGGCGAGGACCTGAAGCGCTACATAAACGAAAGAGCCTCATTATATAATAAACAGATAAACAGGGATTCGCTGGACCTCCTGATCGGAAAGATAGGCAATGATATCGGGTATGTCCGGATGGCGGTGGAGAAGCTCGCGAATTATACCGGGGACAGGAAGGTAATAGAGAAGAAAGACGTCGAAACGCTTGTCGGAAGGTCGCTCGAGGAGAGCGTCTTCGACATGACCGATGCGATGTGCTCCGGCAATAAGGCCCATGCGCTGCGGGTACTATCGGGCCTGTTAAGGGATTCTACGAAGCCTGAGGGGATAATAGGGGCTATAGGGGCCGCGCTGAAGCGCAAAGCAAGGTCGATGGGGCAGTCCCCGCGCGCGCGGGCCTGGTTAAAGGAGTGTTTCTTATTCCTGTCGAAGGCAGACCGCGACGTGAAGACAAGGGACCTTGATAAAAAAGTTATCCTGGAATCTCTTGTGATAAGGCTAGCTGAGCTTAGCGAGCTTAGATAGGATGCGGGCTCTCTTGCGCGACACGGTGTTCCTATGCATAATACCCTTGGAGCGGGCCCTGTCGAGCTTCGATACGAGAGAAAGTCCGAGCTTCTTTGCTTCGTCGTTCTTCTTGGCGGTAAGGGCCATTATGAACTTCTTGGCGAGGTTCTTTATTTCGGAGTCGACCTTCGCGTTCCTTGCGCGCCTTTTCTTGTCCTGGCGTATTCTTTTCTTGGCATTTGGCAGATTTGGCAACTTTATATCTCCTTTTAAGTTACGGTTATGTAAAAATACCATATAAGGCGGAAAATGTCAACTCATAAATCGCTGGCAAAATCAGCCGGAATAATAAGCCTCGGCATAGCGGCGAGCCGTTTGCTGGGCTTCGCCAGGGATATCATCATAGCCGCGGTCTTCGGGACCTCGGTGCCGCTGCAGGCGTTCGTCGTCGCTTTCAGGATACCGAACATGCTGCGCGACCTTGTCGGGGAGGGCGCCGCGAACGCGGCATTTGTCCCGGTGCTCAGCTCCTATGCGGTAAAAAAGACCAAGGAAGAGTTCTGGGGGCTCGCGCAGGCGCTGCTCAACGTGATGATAGTGGTCCTCGCCGCGATAACCGCGCTCGGAATGGCATTTACCCCCGCGATAGTCGCGCTGATAGCTCCCGGTTTCATAAAAGATCCCGAGAAGTTCCGCATTACCGTAGAGCTGACGCGCTGGATGTTCCCCTATATTTTCCTTGTCGGACTGACCGCTTATACCACGGGCATCCTCAATTCCCTTAAACTTTTCGGGGCTTCGGCTTTCAGCCAGCCGCTCTGGAATATAGTGTTCATTGCCGCAGCGTTATGGCTCTGCCCGATAATGCAGGTGCCTGTCATGGGCCTCGCGATAGGCGTGCTGGCGGGAGGAGTATTGCAGCTGCTGGTCCAGGTGCCGCAGCTCGCCTCAAGGGGGCTCGCTTTCCCGCGGCTTGACAAGTATAAGCATCCGGGCGCAGCCGAGGTCGGCAGGCTGCTCGTCCCGAGGGTGCTGGGCGCGAGCATATACCAGGTAAACGTCTTCGTGAACACGATCCTCGCCTCGCTCTCTTCCATCGTCGGCGAAGGGGCCATCGCGGCCATATATTATTCGAACAGGCTCTGGATGCTCCCGCTCGCGATATTCGGGACGGCATTCTCGCAGGCGATGCTGCCGACGATGTCCGAACATGCGGCAAGGGAAGATATAGATAAGTTCAAGCAGACGCTCTCGTTCTCGCTGCGTTCGGTCTTCTTCGTGACGATACCCTCCTCGGTGGGGCTGATAGTGCTTGCCGGGCCGATAGTGCGCGCGTTGTTCGAGCGCGGCTCCTTCGACAGCTATTCCACAGGGATAACCGCGAGCGCGCTGTTATTCTATTCCATAGGGCTTTTCGCGTATGCCGGCGTCAAGATACTCGTCTCGGCGTTCTACTCCCTCAAAGATACGAGGACGCCGGTAAAGACCGCCGCCATCGCGCTTGTGATAAATCTTGTCCTTAATATCGCGTTAATGTTCCCCCTTAAGGTCGGAGGCCTGGCATTGGCCACTTCGCTCGCTAGCATAGCGAACTTTTTCATCCTGTTCGTGCTGTTGGGAAAGAAGATAGGGCCTCTCGGCGCCGGGCCGGTGATCGATTCCTTCATCCGCGTCTCAGCCGCTTCCGCGGTAATGGCGGCCGTGCTCCTGCTGCTCGACGCAAACCTTGCCATGCGCCCGGTGGCCAAGATAGCGGTGATCATTCCGGCAGGCATGATAGCCTTCTTTGCCGCCTGCGTTGTCCTCAGGGTGGAAGAACTCAAGGGTGCGGCCAGATGGATCTCAAGGAAAAAGTAAGCGGCCTTCCGGCCCAACCGGGCGTCTATATCTTCAAGGACGATGCCGGGAAAGTATTATATGTCGGAAAGGCGTCCTCGCTGCGCAACAGGGTCCGCTCGTATTTCCAGCGCTCAAAGGACCACGTCCCGAGGATCGAAGCGCTTGTAGCGAAGGTCCGTGATATAGATTTCGTGACGACTGCCACGGAAGCAGAAGCGCTGCTCTACGAATCCAACCTGATAAAGGAACACCAGCCGAAATATAACGTAGAACTCCGCGACAGCAAGACATACCCGCTCATCAAGATAACTATGGCAGAGGATTTTCCCCGCGTCATGGTCGCGCGCGGCAAGAGAAGCGACGGCTCGATATATTTCGGGCCGTATACCGACGCGACGCTGCTGCATGAGGCGGTCAAGGCGATACGCCGCATATTCATGTTCCGGACGTGTGTTTCTTTGCCTAAGAAAGCCTGCGTTTACGACGACCTCGGGCTATGCTCCGCGCCGTGCGAGGGGAAGATATCGAAAGAAGGCTATTCAGACAGGATAAAAGAGGTGATACTCTTCATCGAGGGGAAGAAGGGCGAACTTATAAGGCGGCTGTCCGGAAAGATGAAAGAATATTCCGCCCAAAAGCGGTTCGAGGAAGCGGCCGGGGTGCGCGACCAGATAGAAGCGCTCAGTACCGCTGTCAGCAGGAGGACGCCGGCCGCGTCAGGGGGCGCCGGCATGGCCGAGCTTGCCGAGGTCCTGAGCCTGAAGGCCATACCCAGGCATATCGAGGCGTTCGACATCTCGAACATCAAGGGCGAGGACGCGTGCGGCTCGATGGTCGCGTTCAGGGACGGCCGGCCGGACAAATCGAATTACAGGATGTTCAGGATAAAGGAGATCAAGGGGCAGGACGATTACGCGATGATGCGCGAGATAGTCCGCCGGCGTTACAGCGGGGTCCTGAAGCGCGGCGACGCGCTGCCTGACCTCATACTTATAGACGGCGGGCGCGGGCACCTCTCTTCCGCCGCGATCGAGACGAAAGCGCTCGGTTTGGGAAAGATACCGATGATAGGGCTTGCAAAAGTGTTTGAGCACATATATACTTTGGATAAGGCCTTGCCGATAGCGCTGCCGCCTTCATCGAAAGCGCTGCAGCTTATCCAGCGGGTCCGGGACGAGTCGCACAGGTTCGCGATAAGATACCACCATATATTAAGGCGAAAGGCTCTGGTAGGTGAAACGAAAAGGGAAAAAAGCACTTCCTGCAAAAAAGGCCGCCCTGTTTGACGGCTGCACTACATTCGAGATCTGCGTCTACGAATGCATCATGAAGATACCCTCCGGCGAGACACGCACATACGCGTGGGTCGCCAAGAAGATAGGCAATCCTAAAGCAACCCGCGCCGTAGCTCAGGCGCTTCACCGCAACCCGTGGCCTCTTATTATCCCTTGCCACCGTATCGTTGCCTCTGACGGCGATATCGGCGGCTACTCATACGGCCCGTCACTGAAGAGGCTGTTATTGTCACTGGAAAAGGAAGGGAGCCTATGAAGAAGATCCTGGTCGTGGATGATGAGGTCGATTTCTCGTTCTTCCTCAAGAAGAGCCTGGAATCCGGGGGCGAGTTCCAGGTCGAGGCGTTCAATGACGCGAAGAATATCGTAGAGAAGGTAAGGCTTTTCGCGCCCGACCTGATATTGCTCGACCTGATGATGCCGGATGTCGGCGGGTTCGAGGTCTGCGAGATGCTCAACAGGGACCCCGCCACTCAGGCAATACCCATAGTGATAATTTCCGCGCTCGGAGGATATACCGACATCAAAAGGGCGTATAACCTCGGCGTGATAGGCTATCTCACAAAGCCGTTCGACCTGGAACAGGTCAAGAAGGAGATACAGAGGGTGCTCTCGTTCAAGGAGAAGGAATGAACCGGGGCAGGGAAATGTTCAAAGCGAAGTTCGTATAACATATGTTAGAAACAGAAATTAATATTATTACCCTTCATTGAAGTACTCAATATCGCAACCATAAATTACACTTGACATATGGCATATTTATAAGTATATTGTATGTATGAATATGATCCGATTCGAATGGGACGAAGATAAAAGCAGGCAAAACAAGAAAAAGCACGGCGTATCATTCGAGGAAGCGAAAAGTGTATTTTATGATGAGCGCGCTATTCAGTATTATGACCCGGATCATTCTAAAAATGAAGATAGGTTCATAATGCTAGGGATGAGCATAAAAACAAGAGTTTTGGTTGTTTGTCATTGTTACTGGAAGGATGGCGCCATAATAAGGCTAATATCAGCAAGAAAAGCCAATAAAAAAGAAGAGAATGAATACTGGAGAAAATAAAATGAGAGCACATTATGATTTTTCGAAGATGCGCGGCCGTCGTAACCCGTATATTAAGTATTTGAAGCAGCCTGTCACTATCCGCTTGGATAAAAATACTGTAGCGTATTTTAAGGAACTTTCCGATAAGGTTGGTATGCCATATCAAAATCTAATCAATCTTTATCTAAGGGATTGTGTATTTTCACATAAGAAACTTAACTTGAAGTGGTCATAGAGATTAATTGTTTCTAACATTTCACTCCGGCGGAGGCTCGCTACGCTCGCAGCCGCTGAGTTCAAACGCTTTTCTCAATAGAAAATAGGAGAAAATTATGAGTAATGAATCGCCGTGGTATATGAAAAAATCGCCTTTAGGCGCTGCTTACCAGCATTTTTCAAATACTGCTAAACAAAAAACTGTTTTAGACACAAAAACAAAAGAACTGATCAGATTATCCGTGGCTTCGGTTTTCAGATGCAAGCATTGCACAGAACATCACATTAAAGACGCGCTTGCCGCCGGTGCCACAAAAGAAGAAATTTCGGAAGCGTTGCTCCTTGCTTCTCTGCAATCAGCGGGGACTCAGCTTAACTGGAATAAGGAATTATTCGAAAAATATTTAGGCGAATGAATACGCGTAATATCCGGATACAGGCCGTCATCTTCCTGCTGGCTGCCGCGCTCCTGCCATCCCAAGGTTTCCCTGCCGGACTTCCGGTCGTGAAGTTGCTGGCCGGAGGAAAAGAGCTTAAAGCTGAGATCGCCCGGACGCCTTCACAAAGGGAGACGGGCCTGATGTGCCGCCAGGTGCTCGGAGAAGACGAGGGGATGCTCTTCCTTTTCGAAGCGCCGGAACAGGCGGCCTTATACATGAAGGAGACGTACATCCCGTTGTCATGCGCCTTTATCGACATCGGAGGCGTAATTCTCGAGATCCGCGACATGAAGCCCCTGGACGAGACGCCGGTCACATCGGCATCCTCCCGGGTCCGTTTCGCGCTGGAAGTCAACCGCGGGTGGTTCGAGAGGAACAAGATAGGCCCCGGAATGCCGGTCCGCACCGAAAAAGGCGATTTATTGTCC
>JBAZFE010000004.1:0-27255 GCA_041653555.1 Candidatus Omnitrophota bacterium | reverse complement strand
GCCCTTATCGAGGCCCTTACGATATACGCGCTCGTGCTTTCGTTCTCCCTGCTGGGTAAGATATAATACCCCGCGATGGAACTCTTAAAGTCTTTAAGCGCTAACGAGATAGTCGCGCAGGTAGTCAGTTTCCTGCTGCTGCTCACCCTTCTGCGCATATTCGCCTGGAAGAAGCTGCTGAAGCTCCTCGATGACAGGCGCGAGAGGATCGCGTCCGAATTCAGGAAGATCGAGGATGCGCAGTCGGCGGTCGAGAAACTCAGGGTCGATTACGACAAGAGGCTCGCAGGCATAGAGGCAGAATCGCGCGCGAAGATACAGGAAGCCGTCGCCGAGGGCAAAAAGGTCTCACAGGAGATCAGGGATGGCGCGCGCCGGGAAGCCCGCGTCATACTCGACAAGGCGCAGGAGAACATAGAGATAGAGATAACCAAGGCGAAACAGGAGCTCAAGGAAAAGGTCGTCGAGCTCACTCTCGGGACCGCCGAGAAACTCTTGAAGGAAAAAATAACCGACGAGAAGGACAGGAAGCTCGCTTCGGAATTCCTTGATGACCTGGAGAAGGTAAAATGAACGACCGCGCGGTCGCCAGGAGGTATGCGGAGGGCTTTCTCGCCTACGCGAAGGAGACCGTCGGCGCGAAGGCCGGGCTCGAGGACCTGATGTCGTTAGGCAGTGTGCTCGAAAAGGACCCGGAGCTGCTGAAGTTCCTGAAGAACCCCGAGATATCCTATAAGGATAAGTCGGAGTTCATAGACAAGGTCTTCAAGGGCACTTTTTCCGAGGAGACCCGCGCGTTCATAAAACTTATCGTCGAAAAGCAGCGCAGCGAAGAAGCGCCCGATATCGCGCAGGAAGCCGGGGAATTCTATTACCGCGAGATGGGGATCGAGAGGGCAACTATCAAAAGCGCGAAGCCCCTCCCCCCCGAGATACTCAAGGCGATAAAAGAGAAGCTGGAGATCAAGATCGGCAAGAAGCTGGAGGTCGAGGTCAAGGTCGACCCGGCCCTTATCGGAGGCGTGCAGGCCGTGGTCGGCAATATCGTGATAGACGGCTCGATAAGGAGAAAACTTTTCGAATTAAGGGAACATCTAATGGAAATAAAGGTGGATTGAAATGGCACTCAGACCGGAAGAAGTCACTTCAGTAATAAAGAGCGAACTGGAAAAGTTCAAGTCCAAGATGAAGATGGAGTCTGTCGGGACGATACTCCAGGTCGGCGACGGCATCGCGCGCGTCTACGGCCTCGATGACGTAATGGCCGGCGAGCTCATCGAACTGCCCGGAGGGGTGATGGGCATGGTGCTGAACCTCGAGGAGGAGAGCGTCGGTATCGTCATCTTCGGCTCGGACGAGGGCATCAAGGACGGCGATATAGTCAAGAGGACCGGCAAGATAGCGCAGGTCCCAACGGGCAAGGCGCTCGTCGGCAGGGTCGTCGACGCCCTCGGCAATCCTATTGACGAGAAGGGCCCCGTCGTCGCTGACACGTTCAGGCCGATCGAAGGCCATTCGCCGAACGTCATCCAGCGCCAGCCGGTGAAGGAGCCGCTGCAGACAGGCATTAAAGCCATCGATTCGATGATCCCGATAGGGCGCGGCCAACGCGAGCTGGTCATCGGCGACAGGCAGACCGGCAAGACCGCCATTGCCATTGATACGATAATTAACCAAAAAGACAAGAATGTTTACTGCATATACGTCGCTATAGGGCAGAAGCTCTCGACCGTCGTCTCCGTATCGGAGACTCTGGCCAAATACGGCGCGATGGAATACACGACAATAGTATGCGCGCCGGCCGAATCCCCCGCCCCGCTCCAGTACCTCGCGCCTTACGCGGGCTGCGCGATGGGCGAGGAGTTCATGTATAACGGCAAGCATGCGCTCGTAATATACGACGACCTTTCCAAGCACGCGCAGGCATACAGGCAGCTCTCCCTGCTGCTGAGGCGTCCTCCGGGGCGCGAGGCGTATCCCGGCGATATCTTTTACCTCCACTCGAGGCTTTTGGAACGCGCCGCCAAGCTTTCCGATGAACTCGGCGGCGGTTCATTGACCGCCCTGCCGTTCATCGAGACGCAGGCGGGAGACATCACAAGCTATATACCGACTAACGTTATATCCATAACCGACGGGCAGATATACCTCGAGACCGACCTCTTCTATGGAGGCGTAAGGCCGGCCATCAATGTCGGCCTTTCGGTATCACGCGTCGGCGGGAAGGCACAGACGAAGGCGATGAAAGGCGTCGCCGGAAAACTCAGAATAGACCTCGCACAGTACAGGGAGCTTGCCGCGTTCGCGCAGTTCGGTTCCGAGCTCGACAAGGTCACGCAGGCGCAGCTTACGCGCGGCGAGAAGATGACAGAGATACTAAAGCAGGGCCAGTACGAACCGCTCCCGCTGTCGAAGCAGGTCATCATAATATACGCCGGGACGAAGGGCTATCTCGACGATATGCCTAACGAGCATATAAAGAAATTTGAGGCGGGCCTCTACGCTTTCGCGTCGGAGAAATATCCCGAGATAGAGCATGAGATAGACACGAAGAAGGAGATCAGCGATGCCGTTGCCGCCAAGCTGGACAAGGCGGTGTCGGAGTTCAGGAGACAGTTCAACGAATCGCTTGCCAAAAATGATATTATCGCTTAGGCAGATAAAAGGCAGGATAAAGAGCGTCGAGAGCACGAAGAAGATCACGCGCGCGATGCAGATGGTCTCGACCGCGAAATTCAAGCGCAGCGAGAACATGCTGGAGACGGGCAGGCCATATTACCGGAAGCTCGACTCTATACTGACCAAGCTGCTTCTAAGCTTGAGCCCCGAGCAGGTAAAGGGGCACCCCCTTCTCGAGGAGAGGGAGGGCGGCAGGAAGTTCGCGCTCTGCATGATAACATCCGACAGCGGGCTTTGCAGCGTATACAATAATAACATTATCCGCCTTACGGAGAAGATGCTCAAGCAGCGCGGCAAGGATAACGTAAAGATAATAGCCGTAGGCCGCAAGGGTTTCGTCTATTTCAGCAAAAGGGGCGCGCAGATAGTGAAGAGCTACCTGGGCCTGCACGGCCGCTATTCCGCCGAGATCGCCGATAGGATAGCGAAAGACCTGATAGACATGTTCCTGAACCATGAGGCGGACGAGATATATATCGCGCACAGCCATTTTGAATCGGCGACCAGGTATAAGCCGGATATAAGGAAATTCCTGAGCATAACCCCTCCCCATCCTATCAAGGGGGAGCTGGAGTTCATCGCCGATCCGGGCATAGACGAGATACTCAACGACCTGATACCGAAGTACCTTTCGATAAAGATGAGGCTCATACTCCTGGACGCGTTCACTACGGAGCATTCTTCCAGGACGATAGCCATGCAGTCCGCGACAGATAACGCGGTAGAGCTGATAGACAGCCTGACATTGATGAGGAACAAGGCGCGCCAGGCATCGATAACCAACCAAGTCCTTGAAGTTGCGACTTCCGCGGAAGCACTTAAATAGGGGAAATTTCAATGGCATATGGAGAGATACTTCAGGTAATAGGCCCAAGCGTGGATATCAGGTTCCCCGAGCATGAATTGCCGAGGATATTGAACGCCGTAAAGATCGAGGACAAGGACAGGGGTATAGACCTCACGCTTGAGGTAGCCCAGCATATCGGCAATAATACCGTCAGGTGCATATCGCTCGCCTCGACGGACGGGCTCGTGCGCGGGATGAAGGCGCTGGACACGGGCTCACCGATAACGGTCCCCGTAGGACAGCAGACCTTGGGCAGGATATTTAACCTTCTCGGCACCCCAATAGACAATAAGGGCGCGCTCGCCAGTCCCGATAAGAGGTATTCGATACACCGCGACCCTCCCTCCTTCGAAGAGCAGCTTACCGTATCTTCGATGCTCGAGACGGGGTTGAAGGTCATAGACCTCCTCGCGCCGTACCCGAAAGGCGGCAAGATTGGCCTCTTCGGCGGAGCCGGAGTGGGCAAGACGGTCATAGTCATGGAGCTCATACGTAATATAGCTACCGAACACGGCGGCGTATCGGTCTTCGGAGGGGTCGGCGAGCGCACGAGGGAAGGCAATGACCTCTGGCTTGAGCTAAACGAATCGGGCGTCGTCAAGAAGACGGCCCTCGTATTCGGGCAGATGAACGAGCCGCCGGGGGCAAGGCTGCGCGTCGGGCTTTCCGCGCTTACGATGGCCGAGTATTTCCGCGACGAGGAAGGCATGAACGTGCTCCTTTTCATCGACAATATATTCAGGTTCGTGCAGGCGGGTTCTGAGGTATCCACGCTCCTCGGGCGCATGCCCTCTGCCGTAGGTTACCAGCCGAACCTGGGCACGGAGATGGCCGAACTGCAGGAGAGGATCACGTCCACGAAGCGCGGCTCGATAACGTCGGTACAGGCCATATATGTCCCGGCAGACGACCTTACGGATCCCGCGCCCGCGACAACGTTCTCCCATCTCGATTCCACGACGGTCCTCTCGCGCAAGATATCGGACCTCGGCATATATCCCGCCGTCGACCCGCTCGATTCCACGTCGAGGATACTCGATCCGCGGATACTCGGCGAGGACCATTATAATACCGCGAGGAACGTGCAGAAGATACTGCAGAGGTACAAGGACCTGCAGGATATCATAGCGATCCTAGGTATCGATGAGCTTTCCGAGGAGGATAAGCAGCTGGTCGCCCGCGCGAGGAAGATACAGAAGTTCTTCTCGCAGCCGTTCTTCGTCGCGGAAGCGTTCACCGGCATCAAGGGAAAATACGTGAAGCTCGAGGACACGATCAAGGGCTTCAAGATGATAATAGAGGGCAAACTCGACGACCTTCCCGAACAGGCGTTCTTCATGGTGGGCACCATCGAAGAGGCGATCGAGAAGGCCGCCCAACTGAAGAGCGACAGCGAACAGACAGATGTCCGATAAGGTCTTTAAAATAAGCATAGCTACGCCCGAGAAAGCCCTTTTTGACGGCGAGGCGTCGTCGCTGATAGCGCCCGGAAAGTCCGGGTATTTCGGCATCCTTGTCGACCATGCCCCGCTGATCGCGATCCTCGGCCCGGGGAAGATAACAATTAAGTACGGCGCCTCAGGCAGCACGGTATTCGACTGCAAGAGCGCAGGTATCTTGGAAGTCCTTAAGAACAACGTCAGTATTTTAGTGGATGACGCGGAGATCGCCCGATGAACCACATACTCCAGTTGCTGCTCGCTATTGGCATCATAATAGCCGCCGCAAAATTAATAGGCAGTTTAAGCGCCGCCATAAAACAGCCTCCTGTCTTCGGCGAGATACTCGTAGGCCTGCTGCTCGGCCCGAGCGTCCTGAATATGATGGGTTGGCCCGTCTTCGTCCCGCACGGGACGGAAGTTGTCCCCGCCGTCGGCGAGGTGGTACATGATATCGCGGAGATAGGCGTTATACTGCTCATGTTCATCGCCGGGCTCGAGACCGACCTGAAAGGCATAATCGCCGTCGGGAAGAACGCTTTTTGGGCGGCGGCCGGCGGAGTCATCCTGCCGATGGGTATCGGGACGTGGTTCTCGATGCACATGGGTTTCCCGTTCGCGGAATCGGTATTTATCGGCACCATACTGACCGCGACATCGGTCTCCATAACGGCCCAGACGCTGCTCGAGATAGGCGCGCTTAAGACGAAGGAAGGTTCGACGATACTCGGCGCGGCGGTCATAGATGACGTGATGGGCATCATTGTCCTGTCGCTCGTCGTCGCGTTCTCGATAAACCCGCCGCAGGCATCAGGCAGCATATCTTCTGTCGCATTGCCGGTAGCGGGATTGGGGCTGCAGATCGCGCTCTTCTTCGCGGCAGCCATATTCATAGGCGCAAAATTCTTCGACAGGATACTTGATTATGCGGTTAAGTTGACCTCTTCCCACGCCCTGTTCGCTATGGCGCTCGTCCTGTGCTTCCTTTACGCTATAGGCGCCGAGTATCTAGGCAAGGTCGCCGCGATAACAGGCTCGTATATCTGCGGCGTCATGATGACAAGGTCTAAGCATTTCGAGAAGATAGAGCATTCCGCCAAGACATTCGCATACCCGTTCTTCGTCCCGGTCTTCCTTGTCGATATAGGCCTGCGCGCGAACGCCCGCGAACTCGGCGGGGATATCCCGTTCGTAGCGGGTATCGTGCTGATAGCGATCGTGACAAAAGTGGTTGGCTGTATGGCGGGCGCCAGGGCGACGGGGTTCGACAACAGGGAATCCTTCAGGGTCGGCATAGGCATGATATCGAGGGGCGAGGTCGGGCTTATCGTCGCCGGTTACGGGCTCGGGCACGCGATAATACAGAAAGACGTATTCTCCGCGATGGTGATAATGGTCCTCATCACGACGCTTGTCACGCCTCCGCTCTTGCGCGTGGTATTTCCGAAGAAGAAACTGATAGAACTGTAGGACTACTTTCTGCTGCCCGGCTTTACGATGGGTTTTCCCGCTTTGCATAACGGGCATTCTTCCGGACGGAATGTATCGATCCTCAATTTGGCGAGCGATTTGAACGGCGCGTTGAATTTAGCTTTCCCTCCCGACCTGTCTATGATGGCTCCGACCCCGACGACTTTCGCGCCGAGGCTTTTCACGAGATCCGCCACTTCCCGCGCCGAGCCTCCGGTAGTGGTCACGTCTTCTATCACTATGACCCTCTCTCCCGGCTCGATCCTGAATCCGCGCCTCAACGTCATTCTTCCTTCTTCCCTCTCGGCGAATATGCCTTTTATTCCGAGCGCTCGGGCCACTTCGTACGCAGCCGTTATCCCGCCGATAGCGGGCCCTATAACCACGCTTGCTTTACTGCTTTTAAACTTCTTGGCCAATTCCCTGCACAACCTGGCGGACATCTTCGTATCCGCAAGCACGAGGGCGCACTGCATGTAATATTCGCTGTGCAGGCCGCTGGAGAGCTTAAAATGGCCCCTGTGGAATGCGCTGCACTTCCTGAAGACATCCATTACGGCTTTTTGGTTCAACTCTCCATCTCCTTTATTATCTTTTTCGCGGCCTCGACCGGGTCTTTGGCCTCTATTATCGGCCTGCCGACGACTATATAATCCGCCCCTGCCTTAACCGCATCCGCGGGGGTCATTATCCTCTTCTGGTCGCCCTTCTCCGTGCCCGCAGGACGTATGCCGGGGGTCACAATGATGAAATCTTTGCCGAGGTTCTGCCTTATCAGCGACGTTTCGTTGGGCGACGCCACGACTCCGTCGAGCCCGGAATCTTTCCCAAGCCTCGCGAGGGCGATCACCTCTTCCCCTATCCGCCTGTCGACCCCTATTTCGCCTATCGAGGCCTGGTCCATGCTGGTCAATACGGTGACGCCCAAAAGTATCGGTTTCTTTTCCGGATCAACGGCGGCCTCCAGCGCCGCCGCGGCTGCCGATGCCATCATATCGGAGCCGCCCATCGCGTGTACGTTCATCATGAACACTCCGAGCTTCGCCGCGGACCTGACCGCGTGGGCTACCGTATTGGGAATATCATGGAATTTTAAGTCCAGGAACACCTTCGCGCCCTTATCGTGGACCATCTTTACGGCATCCGGGCCATAGGACGTGAAAAGGCCCATTCCCACCTTAAAAACCCGTACAGTTGTCCCCAGCTTCTTTACCATCAAGGCGGCCTCGTCCAGTGTTTTCATGTCGAGGGCGACGATAAGCTTTTCCCCGGGCTTTAGGTTTTCAGGCATCCGGTCAGTTCCTTTATTTTCTTGATCTTCTTTCCGCGCATATATTTTTCTATTCCGTCTATTATCTCTATCGCAGCCGACGGGTTCACGAAATTTGCCGTGCCGACCTGCACCGCGCTTGCCCCCGCGATGATGAACTCGAGCGCGTCCTTATAGTCCATTATTCCGCCGATGCCTATGATCGGGACCTTGACCTTCTTCGACGTCTCCCATACCATGCGCAGCGCTATCGGCTTTATCGCGGGGCCGCTCAATCCACCTACGACATTTCCGAGGACGGGCATCCGCGAATCGATATCTATTGCCATGCCGGTGAAGGTGTTGACGAGCGACACCGCGTCCGTCCCGGCCTTCTGCGCCGCGAGGGCAATCTCGCTTATGTCTTTTACGTTCGGCGAGAGCTTCGTGATGACCGGCTTGCGGGTAGACTTCCTCACCGCCTCTACCACCCCGGCCGCCGAATCGGGCTCTTTCGAGAATTCAAGGCCGCCCCTCACGTTAGGGCAGGAGATATTTATCTCTATCGCGTCGACCCTCTTTACTTTATCGAGCTTCGCGGCCAGCCGCACGTAATCCTCTACGCAGTGGCCCGCAATCGACACTATCACGGCCGTCCTCAGTTTTTCTAGGAACGGTAATTTATCCTTTATAAAAGAATCTACGCCGTCATTCTGTATTCCTATGGAATTCAACATGCCGGAAGACGTCTCGACAAGGCGCGGGGGCGGGTTGCCTTCCCTCGCCTTGAGGGTTATTGATTTAGTGACTATCGCGCCCAGCCTGTTAATGTCTATGAGGCCTTTATATTCCTCGCCGCTTGAGCCGAACGTGCCGGACGCCATCGTCACGGGGTTCTTCAGTTCGAGCGCGCCTATCCTGACTTTTAGGTCTGGCTTTACCATATCATCTCTTTCAGGCTGAAGACCGGCCCGTCCTTGCAAACCAGTTTGTATCCGGACCTTGTCTTTATGGCGCAGCCGAGGCACGCGCCCACGCCGCATGCTATACGTTCTTCGAACGACCCGTAAGCTTCGAGCCCGCGCTTCTTTGCCACATGCGCGACGGCCTTGATCATCGGCCCGGGGCCGCACGCATATATCACCGGTATGAAAGGCCTCCTTACGGCAATCAGCTCTTCCAGCACGTCCGTAGCGAAGCATTTCTTTCCGCAGCTGCCGTCATCCGTCGCCACCATCGTCTTTATGCCGAGCCCTTCGAAATGTTCCCTGCACAGGAGCGACTTCCCGTCCCTCGCCCCTATTATGACCGAGATGTCTTTCTTCCCATCCTTCGACAATTTTTCCGCAAGGGCGGCAAGCGGCGCGACGCCGATCCCTCCCGCGACTATGACAATATCCTTTTTGCCTTTTGGATCGGGAAACCCGTTTCCTAAAGGCCCGAGTATATCGATTGCGCCACCGGCCTTCATCGACGATAATGCCTTCGTTCCCTTGCCGAGGACCTTGTACAGGATATAGAACGCGTCGCCGTTTATCCTGTGGAACCCGAACGGCCTCCTTAGCAGCGGCTCCGTCGCGTTCCCGCATCTTACCGTCAGGAACTGCCCGGGCTTTGCGGCCCTCGCTACCGGCGGGCATTTTACGGCCATAAGGTAATAGCCGGGCTTCGCTTCTTCGTTAGACAGTATCTTGCCTTTTGCCTGCTTCATATATTTTCCTTAGAATAACGGTGAAAGGGCGTCCCTGGTCCCATCCACCGCCTTGCCGGCCGGGCTCCTGTGAAAACCCACGGATTTAAGGCCTGCCTGGGCCTTCTCGCCGTAATATGAGCCGGGGTATTTCTTGACCACGAGGTCGTAAAAATACTGGGCGTTGTCCCAATCGTTATTCTTAAGGGACAGGTCGCCCGCGGCGAGCCAGTCCTTCGCCTCGAGTTTCTCTTTGCCCGAAAGCATATTTGAAGGAGCCGCGCAACCTAAGGCGAGCGAAAGTATCATTACCGAGGCTAGGATCTTTATTACCCTGACACCCATTTAACTCCTCCTTTTTATTTACGAGAATTTCCCGTTTTCGTACCTGATCTTACCGCCTACTATCGTAAGTGCCGCCGAACCGACCATCTTCCTTCCGGCAAGCGGCGTATTCTTTGATTTCGATTCTATGCGCCCGGCTTCCACTATCCAGTCGCGGGCAGGGTCGAATACCGTCACATCGGCGTCAGCGCCGGCGGAGAGTGAGCCCTTATTCTTCAGCCCGAGAAGCGCGGCGGGGTTCATGGACATCTTCTCCGCTACGCCCTTCCAGTCAAGCACCTTTCTCATGACCAGCTCGGAATTCACGAGGGATGCCGCGAACTCGAGGCCTATCATTCCCGAGGCCGCGAAATCGAATTCGACGTCCTTCTCTTCCCCCGAATGCGGGGCATGGTCGGTGGCGATAATGTCTATCGTGCCGTCCGACAGCCCTTTCTTTACGGCTTCGACGTCCTCCCTGGTCCTGAGCGGAGGATTGACCTTTGCGCTCGTATTATACCCCAGGACTGATTCTTCCGTAAGCGTAAAATAATGCGGGCATGTCTCGCAGGTGACTTTTATCTTCCTCTTTTTGGCCTGCCTTACCGCCTCGACGCTCTCCTTCGCGGAGACGTGCGCGATATGCAGCCTTGCGCCGGCAAGCTGGGCGATCTCTATGTCCCTTATGACCATGACCGTCTCTGAAGCGCGCGGTATGCCCTTAAGGCCCATCCTTGTGGAAAGCGCCCCTTCGTTCATCACGCCGTTCCGCGAAAGGTTCACGTCCTCGCAGTGCGATATGACCGGAAGGCTGAACATCTTCGCGTATTCCATGGCGCGCCTGAGTATCTCCGCGTTCATGACCGGCTTTCCGTCGTCGGAAAGCGCCTTTGCGCCCGCCGCGGCTATCTGCCCTATCTCCGTAAGCTCCTTGCCCTCGAGGTTCTTCGTGACAGCCGCTGCCGTATATATATTTATCAGCCCCGCTTTGGCGGCCTCGGCATATACATACTCCACTACGCCTTTATTGTCTATGACAGGGCTCGTGTTAGCCATGCACAGTACCGACGTAAAACCGCCTTTCAGCGCCGCCCTCGAACCCGTGACGAATGTCTCCTCGTCTTCGCGGCCCGGCTGCCTGAAATGCGTGTGGACGTCTATAAGCCCGGGCAGCACTATCTTGCCCTTACAGTCCACCTGTTTCGCGCCGGCGGCTTTTATGTTCTTGCCTGCCTGCGCTATCTTGCCGTCCTTTATCAGCAGGTCTGATTCGGCATCCATGCCGTTAGCCGGATCCGCTATCCTGCCGCCCTTCAGAAGGATATCCATGTTATTCGCCCCTCTCTTTCACGCCCGACACGAGATAGAGGACCGCCATCCTCACGGCTATCCCGTTCGTGACCTGCTCGAGTATCACCGAATACGGCCCGTCGGCTATCTCGGGGGTTATCTCGACGCCCCTGTTTATCGGCCCGGGATGCATTATCAGGACGTCTTTCTTCGCGATCCTCATCTTATCGGCGTCGAGGCCGAAGCTCATCGAATAATCCCTTATCGACGGGAATAGGCTCTGCCCCTGCCGTTCCAGCTGGATCCTGAGCATATTTATGACATCGGCCCCCTCTATCGCTTCCTTGATGTCGTAGGTGACTTTTACCCCGAGTTTTTCTATCTCCGGAGGCATCAAGGTCGCAGGGCCGCAGACCGTCACGTTCGCGCCGAGCTTTGTCAGCCCCCATATATTCGAGCGGGCGACGCGCGAGTGCGCGATATCGCCGATTATGGATACGTTCAAACCCTCGATCTTCTTCTTGTGCTCCTTTATCGTAAAGATGTCGAGGAGCCCCTGCGTCGGATGCTCATGCGAGCCGTCGCCGGCATTGATTATCGAGGGGGATACCGATCTCGCGAGGAGATGCGGCGCGCCGGAGGACGAATGCCTCATTATGATCATATTCACTTTCATCGCCTCGATGTTCCTCGCGGTATCCTTGAGCGTCTCTCCTTTAGTGAGGCTCGATGAGCTGGTCTGTATATTTACTATATCCGCGCTCATGCGCTTCGCGGCAAGCTCGAAGGAAGTCCTCGTCCTCGTCGACGGCTCGAAGAAGAAGAGTACGACCGTCTGTCCGCGGAGCGTCGGGACCTTCTTTATCGGCCTCTGGGATATCTCCTTGAAGGAACCGGTCGTCTCGAGGACCATCTCTATCTCCTGCGTAGAGAGGCTCTCGAGGTCAAGCAGGTCTTTCCTCTTCCACAAAACGGCCACTTTATTCCTCCCTTTCCGCTATCACTACCTCATCGGCCCCGTCGGATTCCGCCACCTTGACCTGCACCGTCTCTTTCTGCGAGGTCGGGATGTTCTTGCCGGCATAGTCTGCGCGTATAGGCAGTTCCCTGTGGCCCCTGTCGACCAGGACCGCGAGCTGTATGCTCCTGGGCCTTCCGAAATCTATCAGCGCGTCCAGCGCGCATCGTATGGTCCTGCCCGTATAGAGCACGTCGTCTACGAGGACTATTATCTTGTCGTGGATATCGAAATCTATCTCGGTCTTATGCACCACGGGCTGCTCCGCGACCGTGGTAAGGTCGTCCCTGTAGAGCGTGATATCGAGCGCCCCGAACGGTATGTCTTTTTTGGCTATCGCTTCCATCTTCTTGGCGAGCCTCAGCGCGAGGATGGCGCCGCGTGTCCTTATCCCAACTATCGCGATCCTGTCCACGTCCCTGTTGTTCTCGAGCACCTCGTGCGCTATGCGGATGAGCGCCTTCTCTATCTGCTCGGAATCCAGCACTTTTGCCTTCTCTCGAAGTTTCATTCGCCCCTCCGGAAAATAGCAAAAATGCCTGTCATCGGCTCATTGCCGAAAACAGGCACAATATGGTATCCTTCATATTTATAACACATCTTCTCTCCTTTTCCGGCCTCACCGGGCCAGATTAAAAGGTCCCTGGCAACAAAGATAGCATTGGCCTGTCCTTTTGTCAAGGCTTAATTTTTAATTTGCCGCGGCCGGCGAATAACCCAGCGAATCCGTGGGTATGGAATTGAACAGCTTCGAGACAGTCTCAAACCCGGTCTTCGGCTTCCTGTCCCAGGTCAATATGCCCCAATACTCCTCGATGTGCTTATCCTGCACGGACGGGTTTCCGCCTTTCCACCATTCGTCCGTCCATTCGAAGATCACGATCCCGGCAAGGTCGTCTTCGGCGCTCTTTATCTGCGTATTCAGCGCCTTATCCTGGGTGTCCTTCTTGACGAAGGTGCTGAACCCCGTTTCCGTTATTATGACGGGTTTCTTGTATTTCCTGGAGATCTCCTTCATCTCCTTGACCGATTTTACCGCCTCGTCCCTTCCGCGCCAGTTGAACCCGTGGCCGCCGATATACGCGTTGCATCCTATGACATCAAGGAAATCAAACCCCAGGTCGTATCCCTTCACTTTCAGGATATTTGCCGCCGTGACCGGATGGCTCTTATCCGCCGCTTTCACGGCGAGATAGATCTCCTTCATGAACTTATTCACCGTCTCGAAACCGTAACGCGGGACGGGATTCCCGGGTTCGTCGTAGCAGAACGGCGCGTCATTCCATATAGACCACATCAGGATGCACTTTCTGTTCTTGTGCTTCTTTACGGCCTCGGTAGCCATCCTCTTAAGCGCCTTCAGCTCGACCTCGGAGGAATAGTCCGTATATGCGGAAGGATAGACGACCTGCTCTATTATCTTGAGGTCGTACTTTTCCGCCAGGTCGAGAAGCGCGTCCGGGAACGGCTCATATGTCCTTATCGTATTTATACCGGCGCCCTTCATCATCCTGAAGTCGTTCTCGAACACCGACAGCGGTATCTTCGAGAAGCATCCGTCGGCGCCCGGCGGCAGCCCCGGCGCGCTTATGCCGTACGCGACTCCCTTTATATAAAACAGCGAGCCGTCGGCATATATCCTGTTCTCCCTTATCACGACGCCGCGGTCGGCGATCTTCCTCGGTACCAGCTGGTCGGGTTCTCCGGGGATCTTTTTCGCGATGATCTTCTCTGTCTTTCCCCTCTCCTCAGCCTTCCTGCGTTCGACATCCCTCTGTTTTTCTACTTCTTTGGCCCTCAACTCAAGCCTTATCCTTTCGCGGGCCAGTTCCGCGATCTCTTCTTCGCTGGGCGTGGCCATAGACGTTATAAGCTCCCTCCTCAGCGTTATCACCCCGGTCGGGATCTCGACCCTCACGGAATCTGCCGTCTCGAGTATGACCTTGCCGACTATTATGCCGCCGGCCGCGAGCGTTACCTTGACCGGTTTCGAGGCCTTTATCTCCTCGAGGACTTTCAACTGGGTCTCGAGCTCTTTCCGCGAATCGGCAGCCTTGTTAAGCTCGGAATTCAGCGCGTCGGTCTTCTGTTTGGCTTTAGCCAGTTCGGATTCCAGCCTCGCGATCTCCTCCGGCTTCGACATGGCCTCGGACTTTGCCGCCGCGAGTTTCTTTTCGAGGTCCGCCTTATCCTGCTCGAAGGCGGTTATCTTCGATTCAAGCCCGCCCATGCTTGTTTTCAGCTCTTCCATGGCCTGGGCCAGTTTTGTCCTCTCGGATTCTATCAGCGCCAGCTTCTTTTCCGTCTCCTTGCGCAGCGCCTCCTTTTTGATGAGCTCTACCCTCGTCACGGCGACGGCAGCTATCAGCAGCAATATCGCCGCCCCGACGAACAGCGGCCTTAATGTCAGGAACCTCGCGTGGCCGACAATACCCCTGCGTTCTTTCTCTGATATTTTTTCATAATAAACGCCGAGAAGGTACTTATTCGGGTGGTGCTCCTTTATCTTCTTTATCCAGGCTGCTTCGGCTATCGCCTCTATCGGCTTTGAAGAAAAGGGCATGTTTATCTGCAGGCGGAGTTTCGCGGATTTCCTGTTCAGTTTCTCGGCCAGGTCGTCCTTGAGGTTGTTGATCTCAAGGCACATGCCTCCTTCGCTTACGTCGCGCGTAAAGGCTTGGTGGAATTCGCAGAATATTTCCTTGTCATCGAGGCTGATGACCTCGAATTCAACGGGAAATACCGTACCTAACCTTATATATCTTCTTCGCTCGATGCCGCTCTTCTGTGTTTGCATATCCCACGCTCCGAAGATGTAACGAAACTGACCATTTTTTCCGCTTCAGGCGCCAGATTTCCAAGCTTGGCGGCCTCTGCGAGCGCCTGGCTTACGTTAAGCCCCGACCTGTAGATAAGCTTATAAATTTTCTTTATCTGCAACGCGGCCTCTGCGGCCATGCCCGAGCGCCTTATCCCGACGATGTTAAGGGAGCAGGTTTCGGAATCCCCCTCGATAAGGGTATACGGCACTACGTCCTTGTTTACGCGGGCCAGCCCGCCTATCATTGCGAGCGTCCCTATCTTTACGAATTGGTGTATTGTGACATTCCCCGAGATAAAAGCCCTGTCCTCGACGACAACGTGGCCGGCCACAAGCGCGCCGTTGCAGATGACCGTATTGTTGCCGATATGGCAATCATGCGCGATGTGCGAAAAACCCATGAACAGGTTGTCGTTACCTATCACGGTCGCGGAGCCTTCCTCTAACCCGCGATGGATGCTGCAGTATTCGCGGATGATGTTCCTGTCCCCGATCTTAAGAAATGCCTTCGCGCCCTTATACTGCAGGTGTTGTGGGGCATGCCCGACCACGGCGCCCATATGCACTTCGCAATTTTCCCCGATGGTCGTCCCGCCCGCGACATACGCGTGCGCCAATATCGATGTCCCGTCGCCGATCACGGCGCCGTCCTCGATTATCGCGTACGGCCCGACCTCTATATCCCCAAGCTCCGCCTTCTTGCCTATTATTGCCGTAGGATGTATCTTAGGCATCTTTTGCGCCTTCTTTCGGATTAAAGACCACCAGGAACTCACCCCTAGGTTTCGTCTTTTCGAAATGTGCAACGGCTGCGGCCGCGTTACAACGTATTATCTCCTCGAATTTCTTCGTAAGCTCGCGCATGACCGACACTTTAATGTCGCCGAATATGTCGAGGATATCGCAAAGGGTCTTGGATATCCGGTGGGGGGACTCGTAAAGCACCACCGTCCTCTTCTCCTCTTTCAGTTCGGAGAGGCGTTTCCTGCGCCCGGCGGACTTATTGGGCAGGAACCCCTCGAACACGAATCTGTCCGTCGGCATGCCGGATACCACCAGTCCGAGTATCACCGCGCTGGGGCCCGGGATCCCTGTGACGCTTATGCCGCTCTTGACGGCCAGTCCTATTATATGCGCCCCGGGATCCGATATCCCCGGAGTTCCCGCATCGGAAACAAGCGCGATATTCTTGCCTTCTTTCAGGAGCCCTATAAGGTAATCGCCCTTTGTGACCTGGTTGTGCTGGAAATAACTCGTAAGGGGCGTGTTTATCCCGTAATGGTCGGTAAGTATCTTTGTGTGGCGGGTATCTTCGGCCGCTATCAGGTCGGCTTCCTTAAGGGTCTCTATCGCCCTCAGCGTTATATCTTTAAGGTTCCCTATCGGCGTCGCGACTACATGCAGCGTACCGGTTGGCATAGGCCTTATTCGACCGTGACCGACTTGGCGAGGTTGCGCGGCTGGTCGACGTCCCTTCCCCTGAATACCGCTATATGGTAAGCCAGGAGCTGCAGCGGAATGACCGTCAACAGCGGCGACAGCGCCTCCCCGGTCTTCGGTATATACAGGACTGTGCTTACGTGCTTTTTCACCGAGAGGTCGCCCTCGGTCGCTATCGCGATGACCTTTCCGTCACGCGCGCGTATCTCCTGGATATTGGATATCATCTTATCGTACGTAAGCGATCTTGGTGTTATCGCGACCACGGCCATGTTCTTCTCGATCAGCGCTATCGGCCCGTGCTTCATCTCCCCGGCGCCGTACCCTTCCGCGTGTATATAGGATATCTCTTTGAGTTTCAGCGCGCCTTCGAACGCGTTCGGATAGTTGACGCCGCGGCCGATATACATGAAACACGGCAGCTTGTAATACTCCCTCGCGCATTCTTTTATCTTGCCCGCCTCATCCAGGATGCTGTCCATATTCTCGGGGATCATCTCGAAATCGGACAGGATCTTCTTCATCTGCCTGCGGCCGACCTGCCCGTTGGCCGCGCCGAGGTAAAGGGCCAGCAGTATGAATATCGCTACCTGTGCCGTATATGCCTTTGTCGAAGCAACCCCTATCTCCGGGCCGGCATGTGTATATATGACACCGTCAGACTCCCTGACAATCGTTGAACCGACGACGTTGCATATCGATACGACCTTGATACCCTTCTTCTTCGCCTCCCTTAACGCGGCAAGGGTATCCGCAGTCTCACCGGACTGGCTTACGGCTATAAAAAGCGTCCTGCGCGAATATACCGGATCGCGGTACCGCAATTCGCTCGAGACGTCAACCTCTACCGGTATCTTTGCGAACTTTTCTATAAGGTATTCCCCCACGAGCCCGGCGTGGTATGCCGTGCCGCAGGCTGAGATCATTATGTTGTCGATATTCTTCAAATCCGGCAGTTTGATGTTGATGCCTTCAAGCTTAATCTTTCCCTTAGCGGCGTCCGTCCTGGAAGTCAGGATCTTATGGATGACGCGAGGCTGCTCGTATATCTCCTTGAGCATGAAATGGGCATAACCGCCCTTCTCCGCCTGCGAGATGTCCCATTCGATATTGGTCGGCTTCTTGCGGACCTTCCTGCCTTTAAGGTCGGTTATAGACACGCTGTCTTTCGTAAGCGCGATGACCTCTTTATCGTCTACAAAGATCACTTTGCGCGTCCTGTCC
Source organism: Candidatus Omnitrophota bacterium (assembly GCA_041653555.1). Taxonomy (GTDB): domain Bacteria; phylum Omnitrophota; class Gorgyraeia; order Pluralincolimonadales; family Pluralincolimonadaceae; genus UBA6215. The sequence continues at coordinate 9,764 of JBAZFE010000004.1, read as the reverse complement.
ATTACGGCCGGGCAGTCCGAAGCCAGGAAATTTTCGCCCTTGCCCAAGCCGACGATAAGCGGGCTTCCGTTCCGGGCGCCGACGAGCTTTCCGGGCTCGTCCTTATGGATGACCGCGATCGCATATGAGCCCTGGGCTTCCCTCAGGGCCTTCCTGACGGCATCCTCGAGGTTGCCATTATAATATTCTTCGATAAGGTGAGGCAGGACTTCCGTGTCGGTATCGGAGCAGAACTTATGGCCCTTCTTCTGCAGCTTCGACTTAAGCTCCTCGCAGTTCTCTATTATACCGTTATGGACAAGCGCTATATCTTTTTTGCAGTCGTAATGCGGATGCGCATTTATGAAATTGGGGACGCCGTGGGTGGCCCACCTCGTGTGAGCGATGCCGGTGGTGCCGGAGAGCGGGTTCTTCTTCAAACCGTCACACAGCTCTTTTATCTTCCCGGGCATCTTCAGCGACTTGATCCTGCCGCCATCGAGCACGGCAATGCCGGCCGAGTCATAACCCCTGTACTCAAGCCTGGCCAAACCCCTTATAAGTATCGGGGCCGCTTCTTCGCTGCCTATATATCCGGTTATGCCGCACATTTTTTATGGATTATTTTCCCTTCTACCATTGTAAGCCAGACATCGAATTTGGGATCGAACAACACTATATCGGCATCGTATCCCCGGCGTATCTCACCCTTCCGTTCCAACCCAAGGAGCCTCGCGGGATTCCCTGAAGCGAGGTTAACGGCCTCCGGCAGCGACAGCTCGCTGAACTTCACGGCGTTCTTCACCGCGTTGATCATTGTGAGCCCGCTTCCGGCGATGGTGCCGTCCTTTAGCCTGTATACTCCGCCGTCCCATTTCGCTTCAAACGACGTATCGTTCCTGAGCGAATCCGTTATGAGGATCACTTTATCCGCGCCCTTGCATTTGAGCAGCATCTCGAAGGCCGTCGGGCTGACATGCTCCCCGTCGAGGATCACCGTCGCGCTTATCCTCCGGTCTTTCAGGACCGCATCGACCACCCCGGGCTGCCTGTGGCGGAACTCTTCCATCGCGTTGAATACGTGTGTCGAGCAGCTGGCACCGAGGTCCGCCGCGTTCCCGGCCTCCGCGAATGTCGCCTTCGTGTGGCCTATTGAGGCTATAATACCTTTCGACTTCAATATCTTTATCGCCTCAAGGGCGCCGCCAAGCTCCGGGGCGACCGTCATAAGCTTAAGATGCCCTTTCGACCTTTCGATAAAGGCCTTTATCTCCGCGGTCTCGGGCTTCCTTATCGACCTTTTGTCCTGGGCCCCAGGCTTTGTTTTGCTCAGGTAAGGGCCTTCAAGGTTTATCCCGAGGATCCGCGCGCCGCCGTCCTGCGCCTTTATATCGCTGACGATCGAATCGATACTTTTCAGCGTGGCCTTCGGCGCCGAGCACGGGATCGCCGCCAGGAAACCCGTCGTCCCGAACATCGCCTCGTGGAATGCCGCTCTTTTTGGGTCGCCGTATAACTGGAGGTCTATGAAGCCGGGCGCCGCAAAACAGCCGTCGGCATCGATAAGCCTGGAAGACATGAAACCGGATGCGGGTTTCCTGCCTATCTTAGCTATCCTGCCGTCCTTTATAAGGATCGACCCGTCCTTGATAACTCCGTCCGGGGTCAATACGTTCGCGTTGAATATCAGGAAATTCATCGGCCTATATATTTAACGAAGGAAAGGTCGTCTATAAAGACGGTTCCCTTATTAAGCCCGCGGCCGTTCCTGAATAAGAAGACTATGTCCAGCACCCTGCTCCAGTCGTCAATGTTGGAAAACTTCGTTAGCGGGATCTCTATCTTCTGCCATTTACCGGCTGCGAGGCTGTCTAAATAAGGCGCTACGTCTACTGAGGATATCTTATCTACGGCCATGATATATGAACCGTCGGCGTCAACATCCTGGTGGACCTCTATAGCGAAGAGCACGCCTCCGGCGGGATCCCTGTACCAGAACGACAGGAAGTCGTAGCCCCTGAGGTCGCTGAGCAAGGTCGACCAGTAATACGAAAAACCTTTGCCTTTACTGACGTCGAAATCCAGCCTGAGTGACGCTCCGGTTTCGCCGTGCCGCTCCGCGGGATCTTCCGTGAACGTCGGGATGCATTTGACGCCTGCCTCTTCATAGCCCTGGGTCTTACCGCCCAGCAGGTTGAACATCTGCTTGCCGTTGAAATCATCGACGGTAAAGGTTTCGCCCGTATCTGCGGACACCGGCGCCATGGTGAACGCTAAAAAAGCTGCCGTCAAAACCGCCGCTTTAAACATGGGCACCTACTTCTTCGACGAGAACATTATGTCGTCGATATAAAGGACGCCTTCCCTGTAGTCGCAGGTCATGTCATCGAAGGTGAGGACGATCTCTTTCATCTTGGTCCAATCGGTCATAGAGCCCAGGTCCTTCAGGCTCTGCATGGGCACGGTTATCTTCTGCCATTCCGCGGTTATTCCGTTTATCACGAAGACAACGCGTTCGCCCTTATAATTTTTCATCTCGAGCTTGAACTTCGTCGTAAATCCCTTGGACGCGTCGCCCTTCACGACCATGCTCATCTCGTCATACGGCGTCAGGTCGGTATCGGGCAGCTTTATGTATACGCCGTTGAAGGCCGGGCCGTTTGACGCGACGTCATAAGATATCTTCATCACGCGGCTCTCTTCGGTGGGCTTGCCCAGAACGCCGTACAGTTTCATCATCTCTATAGTGCACCCCTGCGACGTGTCAAGCGGGTTCGAATTCCATGCCCCCATGTCGGTCCCGAGGTCGCTGCGGCCGTTCTTCTCAAAACTCGCTATTACCAGGTCACTGGCGGAGACAGGCTGGCAGACAGCCTGCAGCATCCCTAAAAAAACAAACAACAGGCATATGGATTTCATCCTGTTTTTCATGGTTTTGCTCCTTATTTTTAATTATGGCGTCCCCACGGGGATTTGAACCCCGGTCGCAAGCTTGAAAAGCTCGTGTCCTGACCAGGCTAGACGATGGGGACGCGCGAATTAATTATACCCGATAGCAGCCGTTTTGTCCATGCCGCCGGGGCGAGTTATTTAGCTTCCTCCTCGCCCTCTTCCTCTTCGATGACCGAAGCTACCGAGGCGACCTTGTCCTTATCGTCCAGCTTTATTATCCTTACGCCCTGCGCGGCGCGGCCGGTCGAGCGTATGTCCTTTACGGGGCAGCGGACTATTACCCCTTTCCCCGTTATCAGCATTATCTCGTCGTTGTCAGAGACGGTCTTCAGGGCGACGGCCTCGCCGTTCTTCGGCGTGACCTTAATGTTGATTATGCCTTTGCCGCCCCTGCTCTGCGTCCTGTATTCCTTGAACTTGGTCCTCTTGCCGAATCCGAGCGATGTTATCGTCAATACGGTGGTCTCAGGGTCCGCGACGGACATAGCTATCAACTCGTCCTTCTTGTTGAGCGTGATGCCCTTGACCCCCTTGGCTGAACGGCCCATGTCCCTGACCTGGGTTTCGGCGAACCTGATCGCCTTTCCGTCCCTAGTGGCAAGCAGGATCTCCTTCTTCCCGTCGGTCATCTCGACCCCTATCAGCTCATCCCCCTTCTCGAGCGTTATGCCGATGATCCCGCCCTTGCGCGGATGGCTGAACGCTTCGAGCGACGTCTTCTTTATTACTCCCAGCTTCGTGGCCATTATGAGGAAATGCTCGGCCTTGAACTCCTTGACCGGGACGAACGCGCTTATCCTTTCGCCCTGCTGCATCTCGAGCAGGTTTATCATCGCCTTGCCCCTGGCCTGGCGGCCCGCCTGCGGGATGTCGTAGACCTTCAGCCACAGCACGCGGCCCTGGTTCGTAAAGAACAATATGTATTCGTGCGTCGTCGCGATAAAGAGGTGCTCGACGAAGTCCTCGTCCTTGACATCCGCGCCGGTGACTCCCCTGCCTCCCCTGCGCTGCTTGCGGTAAGCGGATACCGGCAGCCTCTTTATGTATCCGGTATTGCTTATGGTTATGACGACGTCCTCTTCGGCGATGAGGTCCTCTATCTCGAGGTCCTCTATCTCGCCGACGATGTTCGTGAGCCTCTCATCCCCGTATTTTTCCTTTATCTTGGAAACTTCATCCTTGATTATCTGGTAGACCTTCTTCTCGCTCTTCAGTATCGATTCGAGGAATTCTATCTTCTTTATGAGCTCGAGATATTCGGCTTCCAGCTTCTCGCGCTCGAGAGCGGTGAGCCTGCGCAGCTGCATCTCGAGTATCGCCTGCGCCTGTATCTCGCTGAAGTCGAATTTCTTTATGAGGCCTTCCTTGGCGTCCGCCTCAGATTTCGATTCCCTTATAAGCTTTATTATCTTGTCGAGGTTCGCGAGGGCCTTCTTTAGTCCCTCTAATATATGCGCGCGCTCTTTCGCGCGCGCAAGGTCGAACTTCGTCCTGCGAATGACGATCTCCTTGCGGTGCTTTATATAGCACTCGAGGATCTGCTTCAGGTTAAGGACCTTCGGCCTGCTCTCTACGAGCGCGAGCATTATTATCCCGAAAGATACTTCGAGCTGCGTATGCTTAAAGAGCTGGTTCAGGACGACCTGCGCGTTAGCGTCCCTCTTCATCTCCACGACGACCCTCAGGCCGTCCTTGTCGGATTCGTCGCGTATATCGGATATGCCTTCTATCTTCTTATCGGTGACAAGCTGGGCGATGTTCTCAATAAGGTTCGCCTTGTTCACCTGGTAGGGTATCTCGGTGATGATTATCGATTCCTTCCCTGATTTCTGCGACTCGATACCGGCTTTCGCCCTAATCTTTATAAGGCCGCGGCCGGTCGTATACGCCTGCCTGACGCCTTCGCGCCCGCAGATTATGCCGCCTGTCGGGAAGTCGGGCGCCTTTATGATCTTCATCAGGTCCTTGATGGATATATCCGGGTCGTCTATTACGGCGGCGATGCCCTCGGATACTTCCGAAAGGTTATGCGGCGGTATGTTCGTCGCCATGCCTACCGCAATACCCGAAGACCCGTTTATCAACAGGTTCGGAAGTGCGGCCGGCAGGACCACCGGCTCCTTCAATGACGCGTCGAAGTTCGGCACAAAATTTACCGTATCTTTTTCGAGGTCGCCGAGCATCTCCTCCGTTATAGCGGCCATGCGCGCCTCAGTATACCTCATGGCGGCCGCCGAATCCCCGTCGACCGAACCGAAGTTGCCCTGGCCGTCCGCCAGCGGATACCTGAGCGAGAAGTCCTGCACCATCCTGACCAGCGAATCGTAGATCGCGACGTCGCCATGAGGATGGTATTTACCGAGGACCTCACCGACGATCCTGGCTGATTTCTTATATGGCTTGGAATGCTCGAGCCCGAGCTCGTTCATGCCGAACAATATCCTGCGATGCACCGGCTTTAGCCCGTCCCTTACGTCGGGCAGGGCCCTGCCTACTATAACGCTCATCGCGTATGAGATATACGAATCCTTCATCTCGTCTTCTATGTAAACCGGCACTATTTTTTCATTGCGCGCGTACATATCTAGTCCTCGATCCTCCTTTTATACGTCCAGGAACCTTACTTCCGGTGCGTGTTTTTCTATAAATTCCCTTCTCGGCTCGACCGCGTCTCCCATGAGTATCGTAAACATCTCCTCGGCCTCGACGGCGTCTTCCATCGTGACTTTCAGGAGCGTCCTCTTCTCGGGGTCCATGGTCGTCTCCCAGAGCTGCTGCGGGTTCATCTCTCCGAGGCCTTTATATCTCTGTATGCTCATGCCCTTCTTGCCCCGGTCTCTCACATTCTCAAGTATATCCTTAAGCGAGTTAAATTCCAACTCGTCTTCTTCGCTTGTCATTTTGAACGGCGCTTTTTGCTTTTCCTTCGGCTTCTCCTCAACCTGTTGATATATATACTCGCTTGCGGACAGGTCCAGCTTCTCGAGTTTAGCCAGGCACTTTTCTATCTCTTCCGACTCATAAATCTCCAGCAGGTCCACTCCCTTGCCGTTCGAGCCTGCTCTGTTTTCCTCTTTTATCTCGACCTCCTCACCCGCCTCTTCCTCTTCTTCCTTAACGAACTTCGCAAGCTCAGAGTCGTTATACAGGAATTGGTCTTTTCCATCCACTTTTACCCTAAAAATAGGCAGTTTTTTGGTCTTTGGATGTCTAGAAGTGAGGTATTTTGCAATATTTACTCCCTTTTTGCTTAATCCGCCTGTAAGGTCCTCAAGCTCAACCAAATTGGCCAGGATATCTTTCAGCTGGGCATCCGTATACGTGCGCTTCTCTTTCGTCCTTACCAGTTTCAGGCCTTCGGAACCCAGCTCGAGAAGCATCGAGCTCATCTGCATCTCTGTCTGGATATACTCTTCCCTCTTGCCCCTCTTTATCTTATACAGCGGCGGCTGGGCTATAAAGATATTTCCCTTTTCAAGCAAAGCCCTCATCTGCTTATAGAAGAACGTGAGCAGCAGGGTCCTTATGTGCGATCCGTCTACGTCGGCATCGCACATTATTATGATCTTCGAATACCTCAGTTTGGCTATATCGAACTCCTCGCCTATCCCACATCCGAACGCCGATATCATGGTCCTGATTTCATCGTTCGCGAGGACCTTGTCCAGCCTCGCCTTCTCCACGTTTATGATCTTTCCTTTCAACGGAAGGATGGCCTGGAACCTGCGGTCCCTGCCCTGCTTTGCGGAGCCGCCGGCGGAGTCGCCCTCAACGAGATATACCTCGCATAGCAACGGGTCCCTTTCGGAGCAGTCGGCCAATTTACCCGGGAGCCCGGCGCCTTCAAGCGCGCCCTTTCTTCTTGTGAGTTCCCTTGCTTTCCTTGCCGCTTCCCTCGCCCTGCTGGCAAGCAGGCATTTATCCGCGATCTTGTTGCCTATCGAGGGGTTCTCCTCGAGGAACGAGCTCATGGATTCGTTGACCATTGAAGCCACAAGGCCTTCAACTTCTGAGTTGCCAAGCTTGGTCTTTGTCTGCCCTTCGAACTGAGGTTCCGGGATCCTGATGGATATGACGGCGGTCAGGCCTTCGCGCACATCGTCTCCGGAGAGCGTGATCTCCTCGTTCTTGAAGAGGCCCTTGTTCTTGCAATATTGGTTAATGACCCTCGTCAGCGCCGACTTGAAACCGCTAAGGTGCGAACCGCCCTCTATCGTATTTATGTTATTGGCAAACGAGAAGAGGTTCTCGCCGTACCCGTCGTTATACTGCAGCGCCACCTCCATCTGTATCCTGTCTTTTTCGCCGCCGAAGACGACGACTTTTTTGTGCAGGGGGTTCTTGTTCTTGTTCAGGAACTCGACGAACGATTCTATCCCGCCGCTGAACTTGAACGAATTCTCCTTGTTCGTCCTCTCGTCCTTCAGGTCGATCTTCAGCCCCTTATTGAGGAAGGCGAGTTCGCGCAGTCTGTTCGAGAGCGTGTCGAAACTGTATTCGAGTTTGCCCGTAAATATCTCGCTGTCCGGCTTGAAGGTTATCCTTGTGCCTGTGGTCTTTGACTTGCCCACGACCGTCATCTTGGATGCGGTCTTCCCCTTCTCGTATCTCTGGTGATATACCTTGCCGTCGCGGCGGATCTCAGCTTCAAGCCATTCCGACAGGGCATTAACTACCGAAACTCCGACGCCGTGGAGGCCGCCCGAGACCTTATAATTCTTATGGTCGAATTTGCCTCCGGCGTGTAATTTCGTGAGCACAACTTCGAGGGCTGATTTCTTTTCGGTGGCGTGCATGTCGACGGGGATGCCTCGGCCGTCGTCTATGACCGTCACGCTGTTGTTCTTGTGCACAATTACCGATATGGTCGAACAGTACCCGCCCATCGCTTCATCTATCGAGTTATCGACTACCTCATATACGAGATGGTGGAAGCCCCCGATAGCCGTATCGCCGATATACATGGCCGGCCTTTTCCTTACGGCCTCGAGCCCTTCGAGGACCTGGATAGTCCCCGCGTCATACTTTTCGGTTTTTGGCATCTGCCTATATCTCCCCAATTCTAAGTTTGATGTCTTTTATCACGTCCACTCCCATTTCGTCTTTCATCTGCGACAATATCTTCATCTTTTCCATTGTAAGTTGGTGCAGCCATCCGGAAGAATCGACGTGCACTACCAGCACCCCGTCCTTTATGTCGACCGGCCTCGTATGTTTCGTGCTGTTCTCCCCCGCCGCCTTCGCCCACGCCCTGCTTAACAGGTCCGCCTGGGGAGCCTTGCCCGAACCCAGCCCGCGCAGGACCGCTTCGACCGCCTGCGATATGGCCACGGGCCCATTCTTCATGCGTCAGTCCATCCTTACCGGCAGGACAATATAAACATAGTCCCCGCCTTCAGCCCTCAGGACGCCGCGCTTGTCCTGGCCGGCAAATTCAAACACTATCTCTTCTTCGTTTATGTTCTTGAGCGGGTCCATTATGTAATTCGGGTTGAATCCTATCGTAAGGTCCTCTCCGGCATACTCACAGTCCACGTCCTCGCGCGACTCACTGCCGTCCTGCGAAGCCTTAGATATGACAACCTTGTTCTTGCTTATATCCAGTTTGATCGATTGCGAGTCGGGCGTGGTAAGCAGGCTCGCCCTCTTGACCGCGGCATAAAAGCTCTCCCTTTTTAGTTTCATCTTATCCTGCCCCTGCTTCGGTATTACCTGTTCATAATTGGGGTATTCGCCCTCAATGAGCCTCGTTATGAGGGTCGAATCCTCCAGTTCGAAGGCCGCCTGTGTTTCGCTGAACAATATCCTGACGTCCCCGTCTTCCTTCAGTATCCTCATCACTTCGGCGACGGCCTTTGACGGCACTATGGCCTTCCTGGAGAACCCCGCCTGTTTAGGTGTATCTTTCTCCACCATCGCAAGCCTTCGGCCGTCGGTAGCGACCACCTTCAATTTTTTATCGCTTACCGCGAACAGGATGCCGTTCAGCACATATCTCGTCTCGTCCTTCGATATCGCGAACGCCGTCGAGTTCAGCATCGTCTTGAGTTGTTTTTGCGGCAGCACGATAGAATCTTTATCGGAAAGTTCCGGCACTTTCGGGAATTCATCTTTCGGGAGCCCCATTATTTTAAAGGTGGATTTCTCGCACTTAATGACGACCTGGTTATTCTTTTTCGCGGAAAGGTGTATCTCGTTGTTCGGGAGCTCTTTTACTATGTCACTGACTTTTTTTGCCGGGATAGAGATGCTGCCGTCCTCCTGCACATCAACCCCGCCTATTTTGCATATTACCCCTATCTCAAGGTCAGTGGCCACCAGCCTGATCTTGTCTTTAGAGGCTTCAAATAATATATTCGACAGGATCGGCAGTCCGCTTTTTTGGGATACGGCGTTCTGGACGGTCTGTATCCCCTTCTGAAGAAGGTCGCGCGTCAATTTTACTTCCATCTCTTCTCCTATTAGTTATTTATATAATAAGTAGTAGCAGTAGTAACGGCTGTTGATTTGTGCACAGGTCCGAAAGCGCCTCAGTTTAATACTGTTACGTTTATTAATACCAGGTTAATTATGCACAGGTTGCCATCGATAAGCCCCTGCATATCTATTAAAGCCAAAACTCCCCCGACTTAGGCACAGCTGTCAACAAGTTATACACAACAAAACCATAGGAAAACCACACACTATTCCCCGCTTATAAGCGAGGCCAGTTTTCCCGCGATATCCTTTATCTTTTGGTCTTTCTTCATGTCGCTTTCGACGCTTTCGCAGGCATGCATGACGGTCGTGTGGTCGCGCCCGCCGCACAACTCCCCGATCTCCGGCAAAGAATG
>JBAZFE010000003.1:0-38465 GCA_041653555.1 Candidatus Omnitrophota bacterium | reverse complement strand
CTCGCAGGCGGACTTCGGCTCGATGCAGAACGTGTCCTTTATGCCGGAAACGTCCGCGACGCCGAATACGGCCGCGCCTTCGGCCGCTGCAAGCGTTTTCAATTTCCTGTAATTACTCAAAGAGTTTTTTGCCGGCATCCGATAATATTTCCAGGTCCTTGTAATCCGTCATGTCATAATGGAGCGGAGTCACCGAGATATAACCGTCCCGCACGGCGACCGCGTCGACCATCGCGTCTCCCGATACCGCCGCCTTGTAACTGCACAGCCAGTAATATGTGCGCCTGTTCGGGTCCTCGCGCATGTCATAATCCTCTTTATAAAAAGTAGACATGCCCTGCCGCGTTATCTTCACGCCCTTTATCTTCGGCCCCGGCAGCGCGGGGACATTCACGTTCAGCAGCGTATTTACCGGCAGCTTCTTCTCCAGCATCATCTTCGCGAGCTTGCGCGCGAACTCCACGGCCGCCTCGTACTTCTCCCATTTGAAAGAGTTCAGCGAGACCGCGAACGACGGCACGCCGAGTATCGCGCCCTCCGTCGCGCCGGAGACCGTCCCCGAGTATAGGACGTTGACGCCGAGGTTCGGCCCGCGGTTGACCCCGGAAATTATCAGGTCCGGCTTCCTGTCCTTCATTATAGACATCATCGCGATCTTTACGCAGTCGGCAGGGGTCCCGGAGATAGCGTATCCGAAGAATTTCCCCTCGTTGCGAACCTTATTGACCCTCAGCGGCACCGACAATGTTATCGCGTGCCCCTGCGCGGAGCGTTCGGCGTCGGGAGCGACTACCGTGACCTCGCCCAATGTTTTTATCTTCTTGTATAAGGCGAGGATGCCCTGCGAATGTATCCCGTCATCGTTGGTCAGCAGTATCCGTTTCACTATTTTTCCGCCAGTTCGTATTCGAGGTTTCCCAATCCTATCTGCGCGCCGTATTCCAGCTGCCTTGCCCAGTCTATCTTTGGCCATTCCCTTTTGAATGCGTCGGCCTTCGACGCGGCGTTTATCATGTCGGCCGCGGCCTTGTCTATGGCGACCGGGTCCGTCGACGCGAATATCCCGATATCCGGCGCGACCGCGGGGTCGTCCTTCGCGAGGCAATCGCATTCTTTCGTTATCTTGAACGCGTAGCTGAGGAACAATATCTTATCCTTCTTGTCGCTCATGACGCCGAGCGCGAACTCGGCCATCTTCTCCTGGACGTTTACGCTCGACTCGCCCCACGATATGTTTATCGCGTCGCTGCGGCACGCGACGAGGCAGTCCGCGCAGCCGATGCATTTTTTCTCGTCGATAAACGCCTTCTTATTTTCCATTGTTATCGCGCCCGCAGGGCAATGGATCACGCAGAGGCCGCAGCCGATGCATTTGTCCTTGATGACCGCCGGCTTCACCCCCGAATGCTGCATAAGCTTTCCTGCGCGCGTCGCGAAACCCATGCCGAGGTTCTTGACCGCGCTCGCCAACCCGGTGACCATATGGCCGGTCACATGCGACATTACTACGACGGCATCGGCGTCCGCGCATCCGCGCGATATCTTGACCGACTTGAAATGGTTTCCCGCTATCTTGACCTCAAAATCCCCGCCGGAACGCAGCCCATCCGCTATCATCACGGGCGCCCCGCATACGTCGGGCGTGAAACCGTGTTCATACGCCAGATTCACGTGGTCAACCGCGTTCGTCCTCTGCCCGAGGTACAATGTGTTCGAATCGGTAAAGAACGGCTTGGCCTTCAGGGCGCCGACTTCGTCGGCGACGAACCTGGCGTGGCGCGCGTCGATATGGCCCGTGTTGCCCTTTTCACCGAACGTCAGCTTCAGCGCGACCAGGTCGTCCTTCTTTATTACCCGGTCAAGGCCCGCGCTTTTGAGCAGCCATTGCGTCTTGCCGCGTATCGACTCGAGGCTCTCATCCCTTCTCGCTTTTGCGAAAAATACCTTCGATCTCATTTAAGCTCTATCTCTTTCGCGGTCAATGTATCGAGGTCGATTATCGCGACCGTAGACCTGCCGGTCGTCCACCCGCCGGTCTCGCCGGGGTTGACCACTAGGCACGTGTCCATTTTCTTTATGTCGGGCTTATGGGTATGGCCGTGTATGAGCAGGTGCACCTCCTGCCTGGCTATCATGCCCATCAGGTCCTGGATATCCTCTATCTCGTGCGTTATTACCATCCTTATGTTGGACAGGTCGTACCTGTAAGGGTGGTCGACTATCATGCCGTTCGATTTCATCGACAACGCCTTCCTGTCGCCGTCATTGTTCCCGAAGACTCCGAGCCATTTGCATTTAAGCTTTTCGAGCGGAGTGACCGCGAAAGGCGCGCAATAATCCCCCGCGTGCACGACAAGGCTGCATCCCTCGGCATTGAAGAGGTCGACCGCCTTCTTTACCATCGGGACATTATCATGGGAATCCGACATCACGCCTATCTTCATCTATTCCTCCTGTTTGGCCGTTATTTTCCGTCTAACATTATTACTGAAAGCATGCGGCCCGCGGCGTCCTTCTCTTTCCTGTACGAGAAGAACTCCGAATTCCTGCACGACGTGCAGATGCCGCAATCAAAGATGTTCCTGGAGCTGACGCCGCACGAAAGCAGCTGTTCGGCGTTCTCTCCGGCTATGTCAAAATAATGCCTATGCGCCATTTTAACAACTGAATCCGGAAAATGCACCAGAAATTCGCTTTTGACCTCATAACAGCACTGCCTTAAGGCTGGGCCGAACCCCACGATAAGCTTCGACGGGTCGGACTTATAGACCGACTTCATCATCTCGGCGGCCGCCGGGGATATCCTCTCCTTCGTGCTGCGCCAGCCCGCGTGCGCGATGCCGATCGCGGCGTGTTCCGGGTCATAAAAAAAGACTGGAAGGCAATCCGCGGTCCTGACCGACAGGGCTATGCCCTTCACATTCGTCACGGCGGCGTCCGCGCCGGGTATCTCCGCCGATATATCCGTCTTAGCGTCTATCTTCACGGCCTTACCGCCGTGGACCTGCTGCAGGCGCACAAGCGACCGCTTTTCTATACCCAGGCCCTTAAGGAAATCCCCGTGCGCCGTCATCCTGTCCGAGGTCGCCTGTACTGTCATTAGAACGGCACCCCCGCGCCGAAATGGAACCTGCCCTCGCGCTTTACTTCGTTCTTGTTCAGCGGATAGCCGTAATCAAGCCGCGCGATGAACCGTTTGAACCTGAACCTGACCCCTAAGCCGACCGAGTTCTGCAAGTCCTTCGGGATCTTTACCCTGTTGAGGTGCTCCCAGTTGCCGCCGACATCATAGAAGAGCGCGCCGTTGAACCACCTGTATATCGGGAACCTAGTCTCGATGTTCCCGAGGACCATCGCGTTGCCCCAGAGCGGCAGGTTATTCTCGTCGCGCGGGCCTAATGAGCACGACTTATACCCGCGGACCGTATCCTCGCCGCCGAGGGTGAACCTCTCGAAGAAAGGTATGTCGGTGGACTCGCCGTACTCCCCCATCCATCCCGCCTTGCCCCTGAATACAAATGTCACTTTCGGGTACGGCGTCGAGATATACCATCTCCCCTCGCCGACGGCCCTCATGAAATTATAACTGCCGCCGAGCACTTTCGACGCGACGCCGAATGACCCGCGGTAATACGAACCGTCGACCGGGTAGAGTATATCGTCGAGCGTGTTCCTTTCCCATGTGAAAGCCAGGGTCGAAACCCCGGTCCTGCCCGTATGCCTTTTAAAATCTTCCGGCGCCCACTCGGCGACGTCGTGGACCTTTACGGTCTCGTATGAATACTTAACGAACCCGTGCGTGTTCTCCGTCAGCCGGCTGCCGTATATAAGGTCCCCTCCGAAGCCTTCCATCTTATAACGGCCGTCCTCGGCGGCCCGGCCGAAGACCTCGCTTCCTCCGAAACAGTTCGTGCCAAAAAGGTTATTCGCGATGATCCCGCCCCTGCCGCCCTTATACCCGCCGCCGAAATACCCGTCCACGTCAAACTCGACCCTGTTCGGCAGCAGGCCGCGCGGGCTTATCAGGAATGACTGTATCGGGACGTCCGGATAATACGGGAGCCCGATATCCTTCGCCCTCTCCCTGTCGACGAATTCCGCGTAGAAGAACTGGAACGTCTTGGTCTTAACGTAGCCCATCTCGAAGAACGATACGAAATGCCCCGTCGGTATCCATATCAGTTTGGGCTTATCGAGCGCCTTCCATAATTTCAGCGTGTTCGCGTGCGGTATGCTCGTATCGAAATTCGCGTTTATCATCATGACGGGCCTGCCCTTTATCCTGTCCGCGAATGTCAACGGGTCTATCAGGCGGACTTTCTTATCGAGTTCCTCGGCAGACCTTATGCCCTCCTCTTCGAGGCGCTCCTTGAAAAGGCGCGTCGCGAAACCGTTCCAGATAATATCCCCCATCCCGCCGCCGCCGAGCAATATGACCATCGACTTGACCCGGTCATCGACGCCGGCCAGCACCGGCACCGCGATGCCTCCGAGGCTTATACCCATAGCGCCTATCTTCTGCCTGTCCGCGCGGGGCCTCGTCTCGACCCAGTCTATGCCGCGCCGCGCCTCTATGACTATCTGCCTAAAGAGCTGCACGATCGCGTCCTCGCCGTTCTCTTTCAGGTTCTCGGCGAGCCATTTCCGCCCGAAGCTGTAATTCTTCTGGTACGCGGTCTGGACCAGCAACACGCCGATCCCCCCCGAGGCGAGCGAACGGCAGAACTCCCCTTCGATCTCGGGTATCCCGCCCGCTATATGGCTTAAAAATATGATGACCGGATATTTTTCCCGGCCTTTCGGCTCGTAGAAATCCAGGTATACCGAATTATCCGGATAATCGGTCTTGACCGAGCATTGGTAGCTTAAGGAGAAGTGGGTGTATTCCCCCGCGCTCTCCTTTATCTCGACTTCGCAGGGGGGCGCGCCCTTCTCATAATCGTAGAAGCTCGCAGGGTCCATAACATAGTCCTGCGCAAATGCCGCGCACGGGAGCGCGAGCAGAATCATCGCTAAGAGTCTCTTCATTTATTCTTTTTCATCCATTTGCTGCCCTTGCCTGTCGTCCACTTACTGCTGTCATCCTTATCCGGTTCTTTCTTCGGAAATCCTAACGGTTTCTCTCCCGATGCCGGCCCCACAAGCGTGGCGATCATCTCGTAACCGCCCTTGTCCTTGGGGAGCTTGGTCATTACGATCAATTTCTTCCCCCAGAACTCGCGTATGGGCATTATGACCTTCCCGTTCATCATGACCTGGTCGATCACGTTCTTTGGGGCGTATTCCATCGGGTTCGTTATAATTATGACGTGGAACGGCGCGCGTTCGATCCAGCCGGCCTGGAGATTCCCTGTCTTGACTTTAATATTGCCGTATCCGAGGGCTTTAAGCCTCTCCTCCGCCCCGGCGGCGAGCTTCTCGGAGACATCGACGCAATATACTTCCCTCGCGAGACCGGAAAAGACAGCCGCCTGGTATCCCGCCTCCACCCCTATTATGAGGACCCTCTCATCACCCCTGAGCCCCGCCATCTTCGCGATAAGGGCCGTGAAATATGCCGGAGGCACCGCTTCGTCATCGCCCACCGGAAGCGAGATGTCTTCGTACGCGTATTCCCTCATCCCTTCGGGGACGAATTTATGCCGCTCCGTCTTCCCGATAACGTCGAGTATCTTCTGGTCTTTTATCCCGCGGGTCATGACCTGCGTATCTACCATCATCTTGCGTTCGCGGGCGTAGTCCTGCGCGAAAGCGCACGGCAGCAGCATCAATGCGATCATGACGGCAATAATGTTCTTCATTTCACCTGCATATACCCGGCAGCCGGGTCGACCGGCTCATCATCAATCCATAATTCAAAATGGAGGTGCGCGACCATGCACGGGTTCCACGCGTTGCCGGTCTTTCCCACTTCGCCTATTATATCGCCTCTTTTGACCTTTTCACCGCGCGAGTCGACAAATGTCTTCGAGAGGTGGCCGTAGACCGTCCTTGTGCCGTCGACATGCTGTATCGTCACATATTTGCCCATTCCCCTGCTGCTCTTCGAGACCGCGAGGCCCGACTTCCCGGCCCTTACCGGCGTGCCGACCGGCGCCGCGAGGTCGATGCCAAGGTGCAGCCTTCCGCCGTTGCGTTTCGCTCCGAAGGCGCCGTCGCCGTAACCGTCACTGCGTATCTTCGCGTTGGAAGTCGCGACCGGAAGGACGAACTTCGGCTCCATGAGATGGAACAAAAATATCTGTACCGGTTTGTACAATAAGACTACAACGGCCATGATCGCCAACAAGGCCAGTATTATCTTTATCCTCTTTATTATGCCCCTCATCTTCCCCCCGCCCTTTTTACGGCCCAATCACATATGCGGCCCATTATCTCTTCCCTTTTGGTCTCCCTCAGCAACTCATGGTACAGGCCGTCATAAAGCATGAGTTCCTTGTCGGGACCGGCTATTTTTTCGAACGCGGCCTTTACGCCGCCCGCGTCGACCACCTTATCATCCGCGCCCTGCAGGAACAGCGCCGGGACCGCGATCTTTTCGATATTGGCGCTGACGAAATCCATCACCCTCGTCATCTCTACATATAACCCGAACGTTATAACGCGCTGCGAATACTTGTCCGCCCGCGTCTCTTCCATTAGGCCCCGGTCGTGGGTCAGCCACTCGAAAGGGATCCTGTTAGGCGTCGTCATCCACGGCAGGAAAAAAGCTATCGCCCGCACGAGGCCCGCCTCTATCCCGCTCGGCGGGGCCTTCAATTTCAACGCCGGGGCGCTTACGGCCACCCCGCTTATCGTATTACCATGCCTTACCGCGTAATATAACGCAAGGAGTCCGCCCATGCTCAACCCTACGAGATAGACCTTGTCGCAGAGCGTCTGCACCTTAGCCATCTCGACGACCTGCCTCAGGTCGCTGACATAATCGTCGAATTCGTTTACGTATACGCGTTTCCCCTGCGACCTGCCGTGACCCCTCTGGTCATACAGGAATGCCGCGACGCCTTTCGCGTAAAGCATCTCGCCGAAATACGCGTACTTAAGGGAGTGCTCCCCGAGGCCGTGCACCAGCACCACGACAGCCTTCGGCCTCGTCTGGGGGATGAACGCCCTGTAGACTATGTTCTGCGCGTCCTTGTTCTTGAAGGACCCTTCGAATATCAAGCTTTCTCCCTCACGACGAATACATCTTATCGAAGACTTCCTTGTATTTCTCCGCGACCACCCTGCGCTTTACCTTATATGTGGGCGTTATCTCATCTTCCTCTATCTTGAGGCTCCTGTCGAGCAATTTGAACTTCTTTATCTTCTCATAGCCGGCCAGGTCCTTCTGCTTGTCCTCAATGCGCTTCGACAGGAACTCCTGCACGCGCGGATGGTCGACCAGTTCTCCCGGCACCGTATACGGTATGCCGAGGCGCAGCGCGAGCCCTTTCATCGCGTTGAAATCCGGCACTATAATAGCGGTAAGGTACGGCCTGCGGTCGCCGTGGACCACGACTTCCTGTATGTACGAATCGCCCTTTATGAGGTTCTCGACGTTCTGGGGCGCGATATTCTTTCCGCCCGCCGTAATTATTACGTCCTTCTTCCTGTCGGTTATATACAGGAACCCTTCGGCGTCGAAATAACCGATATCCCCCGTATGCAGCCAGCCGTCCGCATCGATCGCCTCGGACGTGGCCTTTTCGTTACTGTAATATCCCTTCATCACCGACGGGCCCTTTATGAATATCTCCCCGTCCTGGGCCGTCCTGATCTCGACGTCCTTTATGGGCCTGCCGACCGAACCGAACTTTACGGCATTAAAAGTGTTTACTGTCGCTACCGGGGACGTTTCGGTGAGGCCGTACCCTTCGAATATGAATATGCCGAGCGAAAAGAAGAACTCCGCCAGCTCTTTCGCCAGCGGAGCGCCGCCGGATATGAAGAACTTGATGCGGCCGCCGACGGCGCCGTTGAGCCTGCGGAATATGAATATCTTAGCGAGGTTATACCTGAGCCAGAGCGCCGGCCCTACCTCGAGCTTGTTCAGTTTCGCGTTCGCATATTCCTTTGCCGCTTCGAGCGCGCGTTCAATGGCTTCCCGTTTTGACGTCGGGAGCTGGGAGATCCTCTCCATTATCCCCGCGTAAATTTTTTCGTAGAATCTCGGGACCGCGCACACGTAGGTCGGCCGAACCTCCTTGAGGTTCTTGCTGACCGACTCCATGTTCTCGGCGTAGGCTATGGTCCCGCCGATCAGCAGCGTGAAATAGTAGCTTGCCATCCTCTCGAAAACATGCGAAAGCGGAAGGAAGGAAAGGCAGGTGTCGTTCTCGTCGAACGGCAGCACGTCCACCGACGAGCGGCAATTAGACAGGAAATTACCATGGGTCAGGCAGACTCCCTTCGCCTGCCCCGTCGTGCCCGATGTATATATTATCGAGGCGAGGTCGCCTGTTTTTGCCGATTGCAGCCGTGACTCAAATTCCATCCTGAAGTCCGCGGCGCCGGCGGAACCCGCCGCGAGGACTTCGGATAAGGACATGACCTCCGGCCTCTTGCCCCTGCCGTCGGGATCCATGACTATGATCTTTCTTAAGGCCGGAAGGCGGCTGCTTACCGAAAGTATCTTATCCAGCTGCTGGGCGGTCGAAACTATCACCATGACCGACCCGGAATTATTCAGTATGTATTCCATCTGGCGGGGTACATCCGTAGGATACAGCGGGACGTCGGCGCATGCGAGCGAAAGGACGGCAAGGTCCGAGTACGCCCATTCCGGGCGGTTCTCCGAGAGCAGGCCGACCTTCTCCCCCGGCTTCAGGCCGAGCGAGATGAGCCCGAACGCGAGGTCCTTGACCTTTCCTTCGAACTCAAGCCAGCTTACGCAGCGGTATTTGCCTTCGTATTTATACTTGAGGGCGCATCTGCTGCCGTACCTGTTCGCCCTCGCGAAAAACATCAAAGGAATCGTATCTTCACGCATAAAGTCTCTCTCTAGAACATCACTTTGCGCGCGCGATTCATCCCTATGGCGAGCTTCACCAGGTTCACACTCTTCAGGCCCTTCTTTATAACGGCCATCCTCGACTTGCCCTTGGGCGTCTCGGATACGGTGAAGAATTCTTCCGCCAGATTGATCAAAAGCTCCGGATATTCCTTGAAAAATTCGGGATGTTTAAGCGCGAAACTTGATATGCCCTTATATCTCTTGAGGTCCTTCAACACAAACGATCCCTCGAGCTTCCTGCGGTATCCCGCAAGGGCTTTCTCCGAGAAGTCATTGTTCTTCTTGGCTTCTATTATCGTCTCGGCCGCGGCCAGGCCCGATGCCATCGCGAGGTTCGAGCCCTCATGATAGAGCGGGTTCATGTTCACGAATCCCGCGGCATCGCCCGCGATTATCAGCCCGTCGATCGCCAGCTTCGGCAGGTGGTCGTAGCCGAATTCCGGGATCATGTGCGCCGAATATTCGAGGAGCTTCCCGCCTTTTATATAATGCTTTATCGACGGGTGCGCCTTGAAATTCTCTATTATGTCGTTCGGGGTCAGCTTGTTATTCTTCAGGTCGTTGGTCGAAACGCCTATTCCTATAGACACCGACTCCTTGTTCGTGTAAATGAACGCTGAGCCGACAAGGCCCTTGACCGAGCCGCCGAAATATTCGAGCGAGGCGCCCTCTTCGCCCTCGATCCCGAACCTTTCCTCTATGACCTCCTTCGGGAGCGCGATTACCTCCTTGCAGCAGGTCACCATATGCTCCGGGACGTGTTTCTCCCTGAGGCCGAGGCTCTGGGCGAGGAGCGACGTGACGCCTTCCGCAATCACGACCATGTCCGCGTAAAGGTCCCCGTCCTCGAGGCGCGTCTTCACTCCGACGGCTTTTTTGCCGTCCATGATGATCTTATCGACGACTGCCTCGTTAAGGATCATAACACCGGCCTCCTCGGCCTTGCTTGCATACCACGCGTCGAACTTTCCGCGCAGCACCGAAAAGGTGTTGTTATACGGCGGTTTGTTGAAACCTTCGAACCTGAGCCCGAGGCCGACCTCGGAATCGTCCGAAAGCACGGCGAATTTCTTCTGTACTATCCTGCGCTCGACCGGCGCCGTCTCCCAGAAATTCGGGATGACTTTATTGAGGATGGTCGAATAGAGTATTCCGCCCATAACATTTTTCGAACCGGGCTTCTCGCCGCGCTCCAACAGCACGACGCTCAGGCCGGCCTTCGCGAGCGCATAAGCGCATGTGGTGCCCGCGGGCCCCGCCCCCACAACTATACAATCGAACTTCTCTCCGCTTGCCATTATGCCTCTCCTTATTCTTCTATAAGCGCTTTTATCTGGGGGAGCATCTTTATCGTCTCCTCCTCGCCGCGCTTTATCAGTTCTTCCGCCTTATAGAGCTCGAACCAGACCGCGTTCGTAAGTATCGGATGGATCACGCAATCCGCCTCGCGGGACGCCGCCTCGGCCATCACATACTGCATCGCGAGCGAAGTGTTCATCATTACGTCGAAGGTGTTCGGCGCGAATGTCCTGCGCATCCAGTTATTGAAATTGTAGGCCCAGCGCGCGAAGATCGAGCGCTGCGCGAGCCTGATCTCCTCCTTGCGGCGCTTATCCTCAAATTCGTTGAAAATCTTCTTCATCTCGTCCTGGCTCGGAAGGCAGTTGACCGCTATTATCTTCTTCGCGCCGCCTTTTACCAGCACGTCTATCGGGACAGGGTCGAACGTCCCGCCGTCGATCAGGAAGTCGTCGCCGTACCGGACCGGCTTGATTATCGCCGGTATCGAGCACGATGCGCGCACCGCGTCGACGAGGCTTCCCTCGTCGAAGACTATATTCTCGCGCGAACGCAGCGTGTTCGCGACTATCTTCAGCGGCGTATGCGTATCGTGAAACGTCTTCCTGCCGAGGTACTCGCGGAAGAGCCTCTTCAGGTTATTGCCGTTTATAAAGCCCTGCAGCGGCATAAGCGAAAAATCCGCCAGGGAAAGGAGCATCTTCCTGTCCTTGAACCTCAACGCGACTTTCTCGAGCTCGGCCGAATCCATGCCGGAAGCCCAGAACGCGCCGACCACCGCCCCTATCGAGGTGCCCGCGATTAAATCTATGGGTATCTTTTCCCTTTCGAGCACTTTCAGCACCCCGATATGGACCAGCCCCAGCGCGGCGCCGGAACCGAGCGCCAGGCCCACGAGGATCTTGCCGATCTCCCTGGATATCCTGCGCACGGCCTTCGAATAAAGGCATTCCGGGACCGCAAGCACCGGCGGAAGTCCGGCAGCCATCATTCCGGCAAGCATGCCGAGGTCCGGTAATGTCGCGTACGCCTTATGCCCGAGGAGCTTCACTTCCTCTTCGAAACTATTCGTCATGATAAATTCGTTTATTATCGCCTTGATCGTCTTGTCCGGCTCCCTCACAGTCTTCTTGAGTTCCTCTATGAGCTTTCCGGTCGCCTTCAGGTTATGCTCGTCGCAGTCGGTAACTATGTGTATCAGGTCGGACTGCGTCAGCACGGAATATACGGACTTATCCATCTCCGCCGGCATATCCACGACGACATAATTGAATTCCGACGCTATCGAACTTAAAAGGGATATCGCCGCCGCGGGCTCTATGCGCGACGAAGGGCCGCACGCGGCATTGAGCAGGTATATGCCTCCGGCCTCATACTTCACTATCTTTTCTTTTATCTCGTCATAATTCAGCGCGTCGTAACCCATGCCTACGCAGGGGAGTTCCTTCTCGATACGCAGCATCGAGGAGCATTCCTTTCCCGAGGCGCTCATGTCGAGAAGCATGACTTTCTTGCGCGTCTCATAGGCCAGGGCGATGGCGAGATTTACCGAGTACATTGTCCTGCCGGATTTCTTCGCGAGGCCGTAGACCGATATTATCGTGGATTCAAAGACGGCTTTCGGCTTGGATTCCTTCCTCTTGAGGCGGCGGGAGAGCGATTCGCTGAGCTTCAGCGCAAGCTGCGGGATCTCGCTGATGAGCAAGCTGAAATCCTTCTTGTCTATCCTGAGTACGACCGAGTCGTTCATCATCTGCACGGAAGCGGAATGTGGCTCGTTCGTCAGCAGCGATACGATACCGACATAATCGCCCCTGTGCAGGAATATGAGGGTCTTCTCTTCTCCCGAAGGGGTCTTCACGAACACCTTGGCCCGCCCGGAGACTATGCAATAAAAAGAGTCGGCCGGAAGGCCTTCGCGGTACAGGATATGGTCCTTCCTGTACTCCGCTATGTAGCAGCGCTCTTCTATCATCTTCTGCGCTACCTGCGGGAGGTCAGTAAAAAGCGGTATTTTCCTTACTACCGCGGCTCTGTCATAATTGCTTACGTTGGCAGGATTCATCCCCTGTATTATATAGGCTATAAAACAAAATGGCAAGCGTGATTGCTTGCCTGGAGGAAGCCGCGAGATACGCTCGCGGCACACTTTTTTGCGGCAAAGCCGCAAAAAAGTAGCCAGCGGCTTTCAAACCCTTCCTTGCTGCTTACTTCAATACTGCTACTTGCTTCTTGGTTCCATTTCAGCCGCTGGCGAAATCTTATGTCGACCGATAAAGGGAGGCAACCTACGCCTTTGACCTTTTCTCCGGTTTCGGTAACCCCGCCGCCTTGCTGTGCCACCTGGAATGGCCTCAGTTTAGGCCCGAGGTTTTGCGTCACGCCCTTTCGGCCCTGATAGGGGTCGGCGCGCTTTGGGTATTTCGCACCGAGCGTCAGGTCCGACCGACGGCCGGACCGCCCTTTCGGTCAATTAAAGTATGCCATATAAAGGCGAAAATTCAAGGGCTGGAAACTATATTTTCTAGCTCGCGCAGCCTGCGAATGTCCTCGGCGGCTTTGGCGGTCTCTCCTTTTGCCTTATAATATGTTATCCTGTTGCGGTAAGCCTCCCGGCAGCCCGGATCGATAAGGATAGCTTTATTAAAATCAAGGATCGCTTTATCCTCTTCCCCGATATTCCCGAAACTCGCGCCGCGGCCGCAATAAGCCTCAACGCAATCGGGTTTAAGTTTTATGGCCTCGCTGAAATACGGTATCGACTTCCCGTAATCCCCGGTCCTGTTGTAAATAACGCCTCGGTTATAGTAAGGCTTGTAAGCGCCCGGGCTGAGCCTTATCGCCATGGAATAATCCTCCATCGCCTTATCCAACTCCGCCCTCGCCGCGTAAAGATTTCCCCTGTTGGTATAGATGTCGCTGAAATACGGATCTATCTCGAGCGCTTTATTGTAATCCCGCATCGCCTCGTCTATCCGGCCCGCATTGGCATGGGCTATGCCGCGGCCAAGATAGGCCTCGGTGCTGGGATAGCGCTTGAGCGCGTCGTCCCAGAGGGAGATGTCATCCTTCCACACGGAACACCTTTGCCATGTCAAAAAAGAAAAGAGGCATATGAACGCGACCGACAGCGCAATCACGGCGGTCTTGTACAAGCCTCCCTTCCGGGAAAGGTAGCAGAGGCCTTCCGCAATAATGTAAAATAACCCTATATACGCGATATACACATACCGGTCAGCCGCTATGGCCCGGCCCAGAGACACGAACTTAATGACCGGCGAGATCACGGCTAAAAAGAATATGGCGCCGAAGACCGCTTTCCTCGTATACCTCGCCGATATTACGACGGCCACCGAGATGGCCAGCAATAACGGCAGCGAAGGCAGGAATATCCCGCCGATAGCGCTGTTTATGCCGTTCGGATACGGATAGAACGCGGAGAGGCCGGCCGGAAATACGAGTTTCTCCAAATAAAAACCCAGGCCGTATATGGCGACTGCCGCGTTATTGGCCGGATCGAAACCTCCCTGGCCTATACAGCCTCCGCTTTTTTGCGCGAAATATGTTATGGTACAGAAGACGCATGATATGGCCAGGAAAGGCGCCTTCTCCAGGAGGGCCTTCCGGTCTATCTTCCGATGCATAAGATAGTCGACGAGAAGCAATACCGCGGGCATTGTCGCGGCCATGGTCTTGGAGAGGATCGAAAAGAGGAACAAACACAGGGAGAGACAATAGTATCCGGCATTTTTATTTTTTTTCAGGTAATAAAAATAAGCTACAAGGGATGACATGAAAAAGAACGAATAGAGCACGTCCCTTCTCTCGGAGATCCAGGCGACCGATTCGACATGCATGGGGTGTATGCCGAATAACAGGGCCGTGATAAACGAGACCGCCGTGTTCTTGCTTATGAGGCGGATGAACCAGAACACGAGGATGGAATTCAGCAGGTGCAGCACGAGATTGGTGGCGTGGAATACGAACGGGTCCCCGAGACCGACAAAATGATATTCCGCGGCATATGACAGGAGTGTCAGGGGGTTGTAGTTAAAGTACTGCACCTCGGAGAAGATCCTGGCAATGCCCGGGAAAGACAGGTCCCGGATAAGATTGTTCTCCGTGACAAAACGATCATCGTCCCAAAGGGTGAAACCGTTGCATAAACACGGATAAAAGGATACAAAAGTGATGACGAGGACAGCGAACAAGGCAACCGGTATGATATGCCGCTTTATTTCCATCAAATTATACGTATCCGAGCATCTTCAGGGCCTGTATGTCCTTGCGCCAGTTCTCGTGGACCTTCACCCATAGCTCTATATAGACATGCCTTCCGAGTAATTTCTGTATGTCGTTTCTCGCGGCCTCTCCGATATACTTAAGCATCTGTCCCCGGTGCCCCACAATTATCTTCTTCTGCGACTGGCGCTCGACATATATCGTCGCCCTGATGTAGGTCACCTTCTTCGGCCTGTCTGCAAATTCCTCGATCAGCACCGCTATGGAATGCGGGACCTCTTCATGCGTAAGTTCGAGCGCCTTCTCGCGGACTATCTCGCCCGCCATGAACCTCTCGCTCTTGTCGGTCAATTGGTCGTCGGAAAAAAGTTTCGGCCCGGACGGCAGGTGCTCTATGACCTTGGCCAATACGGCGTCCATATTATCGCCCATCGTCGCCGAAGTGGGGATGATCTCCTTAAAATCATAAAGCTTCAGGGATTCTTCGATCAGCGGCAGCGCCAGCGATTTGCTCATGAGGTCGACCTTATTGATCAAAAGTATCGCCGGCTTTCCGGCCTCCTTTACCATCTTGAATATAAGCTTGTCCTCGTCGGTTATGCCCTTTGTCATATCTATGATGAATATGACGAGGTCCACCTCCAGCAGCGAGTCCTTCGCAGCCTTCGTTATATATTTCCCGAGAAGGTTCTTCGGCTTATGGATGCCGGGAGTATCGACGAAGGCCACCTGCGCGTCCTTATTCGTCAGTATGCCCTGTATCTTGTTGCGCGTAGTCTCTGGTTTCGCGGTGACTATCGCGACCTTCTCCCCGACGAGGCGGTTCAATACCGTCGATTTGCCTACATTCGGCCTGCCGACTATCGCGACAAAACCGGATTTGAATTTTTTCTCTTCTGCCATGTCAGTAAAGGTCTCCCGCCTTCAATTCTTTCAACCACCGTTTTTCGAGTTCTTTGGTGCTGATATAAAATTTCTTCTTCGCGGCATCCTCAAAGGCCATGCCGGCACCAAGTAATTTCAGGACCTCTTTTATCGTGTACTTATTGTACCTTTTCATCAGGTATTTAGCGAGCGAATACGACTCCTGCGCGGCAAGGTGGTACTGTATCTCGTCGTTCGCCGAGTCGAGCACCGTATCGAGCTCGCTGAAGCGCAGCAGCAGGCCGTTCTTCACGGCGTTCTTCAGGATCGTCATGTCCTTTTTCGCGTATTTATAACCCTCGTAATACGCTAGCCCTTCGTGCAGCCAGCTGGGGGCCTTGCCCAGGGAGATGTCATTGACCAGCAGGTGCGTATACTCATGCCAGACCACGCCGCGAAGGTCCTCGGGCGAGAGGTCCGATCCTACGAACGGCAGCCGTATCTTCCCGTCGTAGATCCCGCTCGCGCCCTTCTTCCAGTCGCGGACGGCCTCGAAATCCTCCTGGTCGTAAAGGATCACCGTTATCTTATATTGAGGCCGCAGGCCGAACTCCTGGCCGAGTATGCGGTACGCTTCCTGCAGGTAGTACCGCACGTTGTAGCTTGTCCTCGCGCCCTCTTTGGCGTACCTTATGTCGAATTGGTCCATCCCGGACGCGCGGTATTCCTTTTCGACCTTGTTCTCGGTCTCGGCCTTGCCTATCCTCTTCTTGATATCCTCTGCGTATTTGAAATCCGGCTGTATATCGAGGATCTTCTGCCAAAGCGCTTTCGCCTCCTCGAGTTCCTGGGAGCTGTATTTCACTTCCGCGAGCACGAAAAGCGCTGTCGTGTTATTCCCGTCATAGTTCAGGGCCTTTTGCGCGTACTGCCCGGCCTTCTCGAGGTTGCGCATTTCGTATTCGACCTCGGACTGGCTCGCGTAAGCGGACGCGAGGTTATTCTCGACGGTCTTATTCCCCCTGTCCAGTTTCAACGCCTGCTCGAGATATGATATCGCGGCCTTATACGAGCCGTTCTTGTAAGCGTCCACGGCCATTTGGTTATACGCAGCGGCGCCGGCAGGATCGTCCCTTACCGTGATGGCTTCGCAGGCAGGCGGCGCAATGAGCACAGCGAGCGAAGCGAGCGCTATAAGTATTGTGCGTTTCATGTTATAATCAGTATACCTTAATATGAAAAAACTAGTCAAGATAATGGCTCGCCTGCGAGCGAAGGACGGCTGCCCGTGGGACAGGGTGCAGACGCACGCCTCCCTCAAAAAGCATATAATAGAGGAAGCGTACGAGCTCTGCGACGCGATCGATTCGAAAGACCCGGAGAAGCTGAAGGATGAGCTCGGGGATTTCCTGTTCCAGGTGATCTTCCAGGCGCAGATCGCGAAAGAGCGCGGCGCGTTCGACATTGGCGACGTGATCCGCACGTCCGCCATGAAGATGCTTCACCGCCACCCGCATGTTTTTGGCAAGCATAAAGCTAAAAACCCGGACGACGCGTATAAACACTGGCAGTCGCGCAAGGAACAGGAGAAGAATTATAAGGACCGCAAGAACATACTCGACGGCGTTCCGAAGACGCTGCCCGCCCTAATAAAAGCGCAAAAGATCTCGAAACGCGCGGCGGCGCAGGGATTCAACTGGCCGGACGTCGGTTTCGTTGTAAACAAGATCGACGAGGAACTCGAGGAAGTAAAAGCTGAATTGAAGAGCGGCAACAAGCGCCGCCTCGCCGAGGAGATCGGCGACCTGCTATTCGTTATCGTTATACTCTCCCGCTTCAACGGCATCGACGCCGAGGAGTCCCTCCATAACGCGACTAAGAAATTCGCGAAACGGTTCGGCAATATCGAACGCGCCCTCAAGAAACGCGGCAAAAAAATGGATGAGTGCGGTTTTGAGGAACTCTACCGGCTGTGGCGCCGCCTGAGATGATCACTGTTTAGCGGCCTTCATCTTCCCGTGCAGCCTCTTGCTCTGCAGGCAAAAAGCTTCTATCTTCGCTTCAATCAAAGGCGGGAACGGCGTGCCGTCTATTTCGACCGACAGGAAAGGGAACTCCTCCACCCCTTTAAGCTCCGGGAATTCCCTGCCGAACAATTTCTTCTTCGCGCCGAGGTTCATATTCCCGTTCAATATCGACTCTATTATCCTTGTGGGCAGGCACGCGAACGGGCCGACGTTTATCACGCCGGAGACGTGTTCCGCTATCTCGTTCATCGCCGCGCCGACAACGACTATCGACTCGCCGGTAAGCTGCTCGTCGAAGAATTTCTTTCCGGTGTCCATTATCTTCTTTATGTTGATCTCCTCGTTGCTGTAGAGGCCTGACCGGGACAGTATCCCTTTTATCTTCCTCTCGTAGCTGCTCTGCAGGAAGGTCTTTATGAAGAATTCGACCCTCCCCGATACCCCGAGATCGGAACCTACGAGCTTGTTCTTCACGAGATAATCGACGTAGTAGAACCATTCGAGCATCGGCGCCGTCTTCGCGACGATCTCCTTTTGCGCGAGCCTGTCTATCAGGGGGTTGCAGCAATAATCGTCCCGCCTCACGTATATCTCGCCCATTATCGCCACCGTATTCGCCTCCGACAGCGGGCGTTTCAGCGGTATCCCGCTTAGCACATCCATAGAATCTTCCAAAACGCCGTAAAGGCCCGCGCCCCTGTTCCCTATACAGGCCAGTATGCGCTGCCACTGTCGTTCGAATATCTTCATCGCCTCCTGGCGGTCCTTAGCCAACGCCTTGAGCGCGTTCTTAATGTCATACATCGCGTCATAGATCAACGCGGACTTCAGGACCAGGATGTTAAAGGCGTTTCCCATGCCGAGATAGCTGTTCTGGGTATCCATCGAGTAGACCGCGAGGTTCCTTATCTTCTTCTTCCTTATCAGGCTGTTGAAGAACGCGTTATACTGCCCGAACCTGCAATTGCCTCCCGTGGACGGCATGAAGAAGACGAGCACCTCGTCGCCCCTCTCCCGCTCCAGGTATTTCATCAGGCTTCCGGCGCTGAGGATGAGCGGCAGGCACTCTTTGCAGGTGGTGTTGGACCTGCCGTGTTTCAACGATATCCCGTCGGAAGGCTCAAGGGGTATCGTGGTTATTCCCGCGGTCTCGAAGACGGCCGCAAGTATCTCCGGCCCCATCTTGCCCATCGGCGGTATAAGAAGCTTAACCTTCTTATCGTTTATCTTGAGCCTCTCCCTGTCGGACGATATGATCCATAGCCTCTTATTGTGGCTTATGCAGCGGGCCGGGATGAACGGGTCGAGGGCCTTATGGGGATGCTCGCCCATCCGCCTCGACCTCTCCACGATGTCCAGGAACGCCTCTATCCTCGTGTTTATGCCCGCGTCCGCGGTATGGCTGTCTATCTCGAGGATGAGCATCGGCTTCTTGTCCATCATCTCCCTCACGTGCCCGACTATGAACGAATCGGGGCCGCAGCTGAAATTCGTCACGAATGCCGCGTATAGCTGGGGATGTTTCCTGATGAACCGCGCGGCCTTAAGGATCATCTGTCCGCTCGCCCAATACATATTCCTGTCGTCGGATTCGCCCTCATACGGCAAGCAATCGAACGGTATGATCGTCACTCCGCGCGAGGAAAACTTATCCGGTATCGCCATATTGGCTTCCGCGGCAAAACTGTTGTACGGCCTGCCAAGCAGGACGACCGCTATCCTCTCGGGGTCCTTCTTGAGTTCCTCAAGGCATCTCTTCCCGTATTGCTTCATCTTATCCGTGAAATCTTCCTGCTTGCCGCAGGCCGTCGCATAGGCCTTTATCGCATCCCGGCGGCCGTAACCCATCCCTGCGGCCATCTCCACGAATGTCGCCTGCGCGCCCTTTAACCCCTTCGAGAAATCTATGATCGGTATAAGGAGCTTGCCCCTGCCGGACCTCTTGAACGTGTCGCGCAGGTAATACGGCTCGCTCTGGAGGATAACGCAGGTGGATTGCTGCTCCTTCCGCGACCGGGAGGCCTTCTTGGACCTGACCTCGAGGACCTGCGGAAGGAATATGTAATCCGTGTCCTTCTCGATGAGGTTGTGGAAAAGGCCGTGGGCTATCTCGGCCGGATAACAGAAAGCCGCCCTCTTATGCTGGACGCCATAGTCCGATATCGCGTCCGATACCACGACTTTCATTCCCAAGGCAGAAAAGAAATTATGATACAACGGGAAGAATGTGTGGGTAAGGAACGATTTGCTTATTCCGACGGTCTGCATCCGCAGATGCATGCCTGCGGATGCGCCTACGGAGAAGAGTTCGTCCTGCCTGATCTTTACTAGGTTCAGCTTCGCCTCATCCACGGCAACCGAATGGTTCAAATTGTAATACCTGTTGCAGGAACCACCGAACAGGTATATCTTGCCCTCTATCTCGATACGAAGGATGCTGCATCCGCGGTCGCATTTTTCCGCGCCGCCCTTGCACTTGAACGCGTCGCGGTACTTTACTTCCCTTCCTATAAGGTCCGCGAGTTTAAATTCTTTCTTTTTGAGCAGGCCGTGCTTTAGCTTGTCCTTTATCTCGAGAGCGACCCCGAAAGCCCCCATGAGCCCCGGTTCGGGAGGAACCACGATCTTTTTCCCGAGGAGCGACGCCATCGCGACGGGGACCGCCTTGTTATAGCACACGCCGCCCTGCATAAGCACCTTATCCCCGACGATCCTGTTGCCCTTGACCCTGTTGATATAATTCATGCATATCGAGTATACGAGCCCGGCGACGATATCTTCCTTCTTGAGCCCTTCGTAGGAAGCGGTCTTTATGTCGCTGCTGATGAACGCTGCGCACTGGTCGTTGAAATTAGGCGGGCTCTCCCCCTTCATCGCCTGCGGTTCTATCGCGGCCAGTTCGACCCCGAGCGTCTCCTTGCACGATTCCTCGAGGAAGGAGCCGGTACCGGCGGAACACGCCTCGTTCATCGCGTAATCGCAGGCGACCATGTTCTCGATATGCGTGTATTTCGCGTCCTGCCCGCCTATCTCGAATATAGTGTCGACCTCTTCGTCAAAATAAGCCGCCGCGCGGGCGTGGGCTATGATCTCGTTGATGACGCCGTCGGTCATCGCGTGCAGGGCCGCGATCTGCCTGCCGGAACCGGTCACGCCGATACCGGTTATTACTATATTTTTCTTCAGGTTCTTTTCAAGGGCCTTATAACAATTACGGGAAGCCTCGACCGGATTGCCGTTCGTCCTCAGGTATACCGAATCCAGCACGGCATCGTCGCGCTCCCTCAATATCACGGCCTTCGTAGTGGTCGAGCCGACGTCGAGGCCTATGATGCAGGCGTCCCCGTCGGAATATTCCTTCTTCTCCCAAGCGCCCTTGAATTCGACGAGCGGCAGCGCGGACTTGAGCGGCGGCAGGCTCGTGTATCTCGAGGAATGGCGCTTATCGTTGAGCAGCTTCGTGTTTGCCGTATCGACATTATGCTCCATTGTCCAGAGGGCCGCGCCGAGGGCCTCGAAATACGCGGCCTCTTTCGGCACATGGATAGAGCGGATATCCTTCTTCAGGAAGTTCACGACGCGCGGGTTCAGCGCCACGCCGCCGATAAGCATCACGTTCTCCCTCGGCAGGTTCACGAGCAGCTCCATGACCTTCCTCGACATCATCTCGCAGAGGCCCGAGAGTATCTCGCTTATATCCTGGCCCTTATTGAGGGCGTGGGTGCAGTCGCTCTTGCAGAATACCGAACACCTGCTCGAGAGCCTGTAGGTCTTTTCGGAGGACGCCAGCTTCACCGCTTCGTCGAGGGATATGTTCATCCTCCTGAGCTGCTGCATGAAGAACTCCCCGGTCCCCGACGCGCACTTATTGAGCGTCCTTATGCCGGAGATGTTCCCCTCTTTGTCCAATACGTAAGCGACGAACAATTCCGCGCCGACGCTGACAATGGCGTCGTACTTTTTCTTTCCGGTATTCAGGAACTTAAGCGCCTCTTCGACCGCCTCGGGCTCGGAGATCCTCGGCAGCGATATCGACGGGCCCACCTTCCTGCCTGTCACGGCGATGTTCCGGTATCCTTCGTCCTGCAGCCTCCGGAGGGCCTGCTCGAGGGACCCGAATATATTGCCCTCATGCGGCATGCTTATGACCCTGCCGACATGCAGCCCGTCCTTGTCCTTATATATCTCGACCGACGTCAGGTTGGACGCCCCGACGCAGATACCGCAAGTTTTAACCATTAACGCTTTCTTCCCTCTTAAAATTTACTGATCGAGCCCGCCTGGAGTGAAGACATGCTATAGGAACGGCACGCCGAAGAGATCGACGGTTAGATGCAAACGAGACTTAATTCGTTTCCGCTATTCCGACTTTGGCCTCAAAACAAAAAGCGCTATTCCAAAAAATAATATTAACGCTATCCTGCCCCAGTTAGGCAATGGCCCTGCGCTGCATTCACTTATTACTTTCCAGAACACGACCCTGTCGAAGGCCCTGATCAGAAAATAGGCTATGCCGCCGTATACGATCTTCCTGTTTTTGGCGGGATCGAGCGCCGCAAAAACCATAAGCAAGCCGAAGGTCACTGCGAAGGCTCCAAGATATCTTACAAGGACCTGGGTCTCGGGTGTAATACTGATGTTTACGCCGAAAAGCATATATCCCAGTTGCAGGGCAAATTGCTGGGAAAATGTCGCCGCTATACCGCCGGCTATATGGTATAACGCGACCAGCCACAACAGCACTTTCAAAAACACATAAGGCTTCTTTTCCATTTTGGCCCCTCCTTTGCGTATTATTTTACTACAAGATTCCTGCCGATTCATCATATTTTCTCGACCCGATATGCTTCTCGTCGCAGGAATCATACATACACGGCGAGACCAGGCCCGCCGAGGTGACCTGCGAGGTGGCGCATCTGGATATCTTCGCCTGGTCCCTGAAACTTGCGGACGCATAGCTGCCTACCCCTATAATAATAACTCTCTTTTTTCCGACACCCGGCAGGATCCCGGAAAAACTTCCGATAAGCTCATACAACCTTCCGATCTTTACGGACTTTACCATATAATAAATGGGCACCAGGTATTTGGAAAACCAGGTCGGACCCATCCTGTTATTTGCCAAAAGATCATATAATTTATCCATATCGAAAAAGCGGCTGGCAGGAACCGTTTCCTTTTGATCCGCCATAACCACTATATTAGCGGCGCAGTCGGGATGCAAATGCAGCCCCCATGGCTCATAGTTGGGCAACGGCCAGACATCTCCGATATTTACGTTTTTGAGGATGCCTGAATTTAGAATAGATTTTATGATCTGTTCGCGGTCTACAAGCGTATCTTTCGGCAACAGGTATCGCCCCTCAGGTGACGCCCCCTGCACTATTATTGAAGAGGCCATCGGGTAGAGGGAGATGCCGAACTCGATGATCTTCCCGATCTCCCCGATATTAAGGCTTGTGACCGTAACAATAAGCCCTATCCCGAGTTTCGCGTCCGTCATATTCCTGGCCGCTGCAATCTTGACATCGACAGCTTCGTTGCCACGCAGTTTAAAATGCACTTTCTTATCAAAAGTATCGAACTGGAGCAG
The DNA here is from genome assembly GCA_041653555.1 of Candidatus Omnitrophota bacterium. Lineage (GTDB taxonomy): Bacteria > Omnitrophota > Gorgyraeia > Pluralincolimonadales > Pluralincolimonadaceae > UBA6215. The sequence goes on along the minus strand of JBAZFE010000003.1, from coordinate 15,445 downwards.
TGCCTTCGAAAGCCCTGCCTGCTTCAATCGACGGGCCAGATCCCTATCGGTGCCTAGCAGCATCCCGTTCGTTGCCATGAGCACCGTAAAACCCTGCCTGCTTATCATCCTAACTATTTCCAGCAGCTCAGGATGAAGGGTAGGCTCTCCCCCCATTAATGTGATGGACCTGCCGCCTGCTTTTCTTAACGACTCCGCCCTTTTACGTATCTCCCCGATGCCCAGATAGATCGGGTTATCCTTTTTACCGGAACTTATCACGCAGATCGGGCATTCAAAGTTGCATGTATTGGTTATGTCTACCAGGGTCGCAAATGTATGTGAAATATTGCGCCTTTCCCTTGCCGGTGAAACAGCGATCTTGTTCCTTATGCCGATGAACATGTCCGCATCCGATGACAGCTGGATCACGCTCCTTCCTCGAGGACAATCAATCTCGGCATAAATACGGTTTCCGTCCCTCTTTATTGCGGAATAATGGTTATTATTGCATGCGTTACAATAGGCTTTCGTCGAGTTAATTATCATTTTTCTGCTCAATCTCCTCCAGGCTGTCAGCCAGGCACAGGTGGACCAGCTTCTTGTCGCGCAAAGTCGCGTTCGGACAAAAAACGCAGCAGCTGATCTCGCCATTTTTTGTCAGCCTGGGACCGCTTTCAAAGACAAAGCTTTTTGCCCGTATCCCAGTATTCCATTTTTTTGATTTCTTGATAAAATCCACCCCTTCTCGCATTCTTCCGGTAGTGACCGCGTTGATGATCACCCTGGCCGCTGTAACGGCAGGTTTATGCTTGAAATAAAAAGCGAACCTTCCGGAAACCAGCCGATGGGCATGAATAAGCATCTTGTCAAAACGATTGGACCTTATCCTGAAGATCTCATATCCGTCCCCGCTCCGCATTACAGGTACATAGTAGCTAATCCATGAGAAGTCAGCATTCTCTCCGGTCGTTAAGCCGTCATAAGGCAGGTACGAAAACGGTTCAAGCAGGAGATCCCTTTCAAGGACAACCTGTATATCCCGGTTTGTTGTGCGGGACTTTTCCGTCTCCTCCCATGGCCCGCGGTCCGCGGATCCGCTTCTCAGAAGCATGCTCTGTTTAACGAATGCACGGGGATCAAAATAGTTTGTGGCGAACAGGTAGTTTATGTTTTCGGATTCCAGTATCGATCTGACCAATCCCCGAACACTCGGTAAATTCTCCTTATAGATAGTAACAGAGATGCCGACATCCATTCCCCGGCTTGCTATCATTGCGGCCATTTTTGACCGCAGGATGCGAATGCCTTCTTCTCTAGGTTTGCCAAAAAGGTCCGGACGGTCCTGGCCTTCATCTATATGAAGCATAACTATGTCGAGGCCGGATTTTTTCAGCCTGTCCAGCAGAGATCCGTCTAAGATGAGCCCGTTGGTCACCAATGAGGTCTTGATCTTTTTTGAATGGATATAATTAACGATATCGCAAAGCTCCGGATGGAGTGTTGGCTCCCCGCCGCAGATCGAAACCGTCTGTATCCTCCTCTTTGACAACAGCGCATCGAGCTCCAACATGATGTGCTTCATATCCTTGGTCGTGCCGTCCAGCTTCTTATAACAACCCTTACACGAAATATTGCATTTTTTATTGATCTCCAGCGCGAAGTGCGGCGAAGAGGCAGCCTTCCATGGCATTCTTATCATATTTCCATTCCTTCGATACTTATGCTTTAATGTACTTTCCGGGGAACAACCCGGACCATCCCGTATTTTTGTCAAGTGACGGGGCTTTCACGTTTCCGGCCCTTTTCCCGCTTGAGATCATCCGTTCAAGGTAGATGTCCTGCGGCCTGCCTCTCTCTCCGTCTATAACAAATATTTTCACGGGAAGAAGCTGCCCGGCGCTTCTTGCGTAAGAGTAATGGAAATTCCCGGTCAATTCTTTTTCCATCATGTCCCCTATCTCCGGAAGCGCATCATAAGGAAAACCGTCCATGCTCAAGTATAAGGTGTAAAATGGCCTGTTGTTGCGGTCATGATCAGGCGCCAGCATGCAAAATGCCGGCGTCATTCCGCGCGCATCGAAAACTTTCGACATGGCTTTTTCAACATGAAAGTTATTGAGCTTTTCCCCGACAAGGTCCGAGACCTGGTCGTTCTTCCCCTTGAATTTTATCAGGGGTATGCCGCCTCTGAATCCCGTCACTTCTATGATATCGTTAAGGTTATACCTGTAAAGGCCTCCTCCCGTGGTCACCACCACGCAGTAGTTCCCGCCCTTACGGATCTGATGCGCTAGGACGGTCTCTTTCCCCTCCGCCGCATTATCTGGCCCGGACAGGTCGATGAACTCAAAAAAATGGGAATTGACCGCGAGCACTCCACCCTCTTCCCCTGTTAACGGGAATGACACGAAAGCTTCCGTCGCGATCAATCCTTTCGGTTGTATCCGTATGTTGGGAAAATAGCGTTTTATTTCCTCGAGATAGTATGCGGCGTTACCGTCGGCCCAGCAGCTGATAAGAGCCAGCCTCGGCCATATGCGGCTGCATGCATCATCCGGTGCGGTGTCTTGCTCCCTTCCTCCCGTACCGCGGGCCCTGAACGCATCCTCTAATTCGCGGGCCCTTGCCCTGTTTCTCCCAAGTTTTCTCATCAGGATCGCCCTCGTCTTCGCGTCAATCGCCTTACTTTTTCTTATATGGCCGCTCTTTAAGTCCTTTGTAAGCGATCCCCGGTGATCGAATATGTATTTTATAAATACCGACAGCATGAGCGGATTCCATATCGAGATGAGGCCCAGATCCCTCTCTTTAAGCAAAAACAGCGCCGTCACGTATTTAAAATCTTCCATATCCTTTATCCGCCTTACTTCCTGCGGCACGGCAAGAAGCTGCTTCAGGACCAGGCGTTCTACGGCGCTGAAATACTCTATATCTTCGAACCCCACCTTCACTTTTCCGCCCGTATGCCGTTCAGGCTCAAGAGGCGGAGTTATCAGGAAATACATCTTGCCGCACAACGTGCTCCTCCCGTTAAGGAGCACGTCCGTTATCCATACGCGTATAGCCGCCAGAAACTCTTTCTTCAGGCTTTTCGTAAGCGGTATAAGCTTGGACGGCGCCGTCGAACCGCTCGACGGCTGAAGGAACAAGGGTTCTTCTGACGTCAAAACGTTTTTTTTGCCCTCCAGGATGCTGTCGATATACGGCACATACGCATCAAAATTCGTAACGGGGACCTTAGACCTGAAATCGCTGGTCGATCCGATAGATGAAAAATCGTGCTTTCTCCCGTATTCACTGCCGGCGTTTTCCCTGGTTATACGCAGCAAAATATCCTCTTGCGTAACGCGGATGTTCTTTTCGACCGTGAAATATGCGAGACGGCAGGGAAGCCCGAGAATAATCAAAATAATATTAAATATGTAATTCTTTGCCCTGTTAAGCACCGGCAATAACCTGCGACAGGTTTTTGTTGAATTTATGGGCGATATTTTTGAAATTTCCCCTGGACAATTCCGCTATACAAACAAGCTCATCGCCGTTGAGATGGCCGGCGTTCTTCTTTACAAAATAATTTATATGCGGATTTTTCAACAAATTATTGTGTATTTCTGATACGCCCGGCCTTAAAACCGCTTTTGTAAAGGGGTGTATTACCCCAAGGGCCCTGTTGTATTCCGCCGGAAACTTAGACTGCGCGAAGGCATTGATCATGGCCTTCTCGAAATCCGGGGTCTCCTTGTCGTAGCGCGGATAATATTCCTTAAAGAACACCGGCAAATACCTGTAAGTCCTGTATCCCATACATATCAAGAACCAGTAAAGCCTGCATCCTTCATATTTTTCTATAAGGGAATGCGCCAGATCCCCCCAGGCCTTGATGAGAAGCATCTCGTTCCAATGCCTCTTATCGACTATGGTGTCTCCCGAAAAAACCCCTTTTACCCGCACACCACCCGATTCGATCTCTAGCAGTTTTTGCGTTGAAAAACCCTTGACCTCTCCGGCCTCCTCATCCAGCAGCAGGATCACCCAATCCTTTTCGGAAAGGTCTCTGTCGAAATTTTTTCTTTCCACGCCAGTGAAGTACTTGCACAATAACTCGTACATTTGAGACTTCCGGGTTTCCGGAAGATCGCCGACAACCGCTATCTCACTTATCAAAGCCATCTTAAAGCGCTCCTATCTCCAGGTACGGGATCCTCCCGTCAATTTTTACTTCATTGTCCGCTTCGCTTCCCCACCTTACCACATACAATCGGCTAAGGTACTTAAAATGGACATATTCCCTCATAACCTCCCGGAGGGGATCGCTCGAGTGCATCCCCACCAGAATGCATTGATAGCCGGTAGAAACAGCGTCATTATATATTGTCCGTAGGATTGCCCTGAATATACCGGGTTCATTGTTATCCACCGCAACAAACCCGACGTAAAGCATCTTTAACGGCAGGCCTCGCGGAGGTAATTTGGAAAATTTAAAAATAGTTGCTAAAGGATTATATATGGACCGCAAGATCCCCATTCCCGCGGAATAACCCTCTATCACCAATTGCCTGAAACCACTCTGGTCCCACTTTGCCGCAACTCCGACTATTTTATGTCCTTCGGCCGCAATATAAAAATCTTCCGCGCGGATGCCTTTTAAATAGCTTGAACCCGGCACAAAATCCGCCCTGTCGTAATATGGGTAGAACTGCTTCATTTTCCCATTGCGGCTAAGGCATTCCAGTATATCACCTATCCTTTCCGCGCTCCCTCGTGTTATCGCGATATCGCTTTCCTTTTTCCCTCCTCCCATGATGATAGCGTTCGTGAAATACAACCCCCTGTCTTCGTATACGGGCAGGCCGCACCTGTTGCTCGTTAGGATATCCTTCGCATAGCTGTTTTCCTCTATAATGGTCGAGATGTAAAACGGGACGCGGCCGTCCTTATGGAGTTCGGCCAGGTACCGGTATCCCCTTACGAGCAGGCTTCCGCGCCTGTATTCTTCTTCGGATCTCAGGTTGCTAAGGTAGCCTATATTCGCAACATTGCCGTTAACATATACCGGCTTTATTGACCTTGTGCCGAACCCCACGATCCTGCCGGATCCCTTCTCCTTCACGGCAATAACCTGGTTATATTTGCCCTGAATGCCCAAATATGAACGGTAGTCGGGCTCCGAATGAAAAGCCACTCTTATGCCTCCCGGCATGACGTTCTTCGCAAGAAGCGTGCGCAGATAAATGTCATCCGACTCTTCCCCGAGCTCAAATACGAAATCACCTACCTTCTTCATGTGCCGCCCCCTAAGGGCCACCCCTGCCTCTTCTCGACCTCCCTGCCCGAAAACAGGTTTATCGAGAAAAAATATGCCAGCATCTCGGCGTTCCTGCAATTAGAATCAAAATCCAGAGATCTCTTTATGATCGATTGCGCCGAGAAGAACTTTTTTCTCGCCTCAAAACATCTTTTTGACAATTGTTCGGCGGACATGCGTTTTGGAGTGAATACAACGTCGCCAAACTTATTATCGGGCTCAAGCCACCATTTATCGTACAATAGCCTGTTGTCTTTTTTCATCTCGTCGTACAACGGCGTACCTGGAAATGGGACCAGATGATTGAATGCAGCGAGGAAAAATTTTTGCTCTATGGAAAAATCCAGCGCCCTCTTGAAAGAGTCGGCGTCATCGTTATCATATCCGAACACGAAAGTCCCGTAGATCGCGATACCATTATCCCTGAACGCCTTCAGGGCCTCCTTAAAACCGCCGCCATCGCCATTCCACCTCTTGCCCATCAATTCCAGGTTTGCCGGATCGAGGGATTCCAGGCCAATCAACAAACCCAAACAGCCGCTTTTTTTCATCAGGCCGATCAGGCCCCTGTCCTTAGCCATATTTACGCTTCCCTGCCCTATCCACTTGATGCCAAGAGAAGCGATCTCCCTAAACAGGTCTTTTGCCCTGTCCGGGCTCGAAGCCATATTATCGTCGACAAAAAAGATGCCTTTCTTCCTTATCCCCGCCAATTCTTTTACTATATCGCCTATAGGCCTGTAATTGCAGGAAGCTTTAAAATAATTCGTTATGGAGCAAAACCTGCAATTAAACCTGCATCCCCTGGACGATTCGACCAGTGTGACGGGAAGATATTTTTTATCCTTGAATATGCCCCTGTCCGGGCTTATGTGCTTCAGGTCCGGGCGGCCGTCCGACCTGTAAGTTTTTTTGATCCTGTGCTTTCTCGCATCCTCTACGACCTGTCCCCATACCCCCTCAGCTTCGCCTATCACGACCGAATCCGCAAACATTGCCGCTTCTTCAGGCATCAGTGTGGGGTGAAAACCCCCCAGGACGACGGGTACCCCCCTTTTCCTGAATTGCGACGATATGCCGTACGCCCTCCCCGCGGTATAGGTTTCGCAATTTATGGCCGCCAGATCGGGCAGATCATCGTACGTGACCTCTTCTATTCTGTCATCAATGAACCTTGTTTCTACGTCGCCAGGGGTCAAGCCCGCCAGCGTCGCGATCGTAAGAGGCTCCATCTGCCACGACCTTATATACGGCCTTCCTTTAACTCTGCCTACTGACGGCATTATAAAAGTTATCTTCAATTCAGGTTGTCCTGATTGGTCATTTTTTCTTTTGAATAATTAGGCAGGCCCTTAGCGTATATTTTATACGCAATATTAGAGGGAATGCCGTAAGGAACTATATTCGGCGAACCCGACAGCCTTCTTATGATAGAGCCGGCGCTGTAGCTTTGCCTCCACGCCCAATACGACCCTTGCTGGAGTTCTTCCGGAGTCATCAAGGCAGGCCTGAAAACCACATGCTGCGCATCGTATAGGGACCAATCCTTCTCGATTATCCTGTTTTTCGCCTCCAGCTTCTTATAGACCGGGGTCCCCGGGAACGGTGTATAAACCGTATACCTTGGAAGGTCCAATTTTAGCTTATCTACCACCTCAACGGTCTTTTTAAATACAGACTTGTCGTCCGTATCGAAGCCGAACACAAAACACGCCTGGATCGAGATACCGTTATCATGCAATTTCTTTACCTGGTCCTTGTATTTTTCCGCATAGTTAAAACCCTTCCCCATGCTTTTTAACGTATTCTGCGAAACGGATTCAAATCCTATCAACAGGCCCCTGCACCCGCTTTTTACCGCCAGGTCAAGCAATTCGTCGTCTTCCGTTATTTTCATCGTGCACGGGCTTCCCCATCTTTTTTTAAGCGGGATCATCGCCCTGAACAACTCCTTAGCATATCTCTTATCTTCTATTGGGCTCACATCGACAAAAAGGATGTCGTTGCTCTTGATCTGCCGGAGTTCATCTACCACTTGCTCAACCGGCCTAAAATACATCTTTCGTCCCCAGGCGACCGGCACAACGCAGAAATCGCAGGAATTCACGCAACCGCGCGTCGCCTGGACTGTATGAATGGTCACATAACCCTTCTTGTCATAAAGATCCCTTCTTGGAGGCGGTAAGTTTTCTAAAGACAATCCGGGTGATTGCTCGTAGCGCTTTTTCATCGCGCCGTTCTTAAAATCCCTGAGAAGCTGCGGCCATGATTCTTCGGCAAATCCTGTCACTACACTGTCTGCATGAAGCATTGCTTCTTCCGGCATCAAAGTCGGGTGGACCCCTCCTAACACTACCGTTGTCCCTCGCTTTCTTAACCTGTCCGCCAAAGCGTATGCGCGCATAGATGTACCGGTTATGGCCGTTATGCCCACCAGATCCGCATTTATGGTCTCGGGAATCCTCTCGACCCCCTCATCGAATATTTCGATCTCAACATTAAACTCAGCCGGGACCAATGAGGCCAAACTGGTCAAAGTCAAGGGAGCGTAACGTATAGGCCTCTTGAATACTCCGGTTCCGCACCTGTATAAAGCCCCTCTCGGCATTATCAATGTAATTTTCATGATATATCCCGGGCGGCACCGAACTTCATGCCCTTTTTCTTGAACAGCTCCTGACGGAATAAATAGTTATATTTCAAAAAGGCGGTTATGTTAAACATATCCTTCCCGTTTGCTTTACGGTCCAAAATCCGATACGAGATCGAGCGAAAGCTGTAAAATCTTCTTCTCAGCCTGTACGATTGTTCGCGGAGTTCCTCGGCAGACATGGAATCCGGATTAAAACATATATCGCCAAAACGGTAGCGCTCATCGATCCACCACTTCTTATATATCAAACGGCCTTGTCCGGACAGGTCTTCATACAATTTGGTGCCCGGATAAGGCATCAGGTGGTTCACTGCGAGGAAGGCGCATTTTTGTTCCATGGAGAATTCGAATGTCCTGTCAAACAAGGCCTTGTCATCATTCTTATAACCGAACATAAAAGCCGCCCAAACAACAATCCCGCATTCCTTGATTTTCTTCAATGCGTAAGCGTACCCTCCGGAACCGAGGTTCCAGCTTTTGTTCATTATTGACAGGTTATTCCTGCTTAACGTTTCAAGGCCGATAACAAGGCCTGTACAGCCGCTCTCCGCAGCCAGTTTCAAAAGCTCTTCATCTTCCACCAGATCAATGCCTGCCTGCCCTATCCAGCGTATCTTGAGGGGTATGAGCTCCCTGAAAAGGTTTTTAGCCGATTCGATATCGGAGATGATATTGTCATCTATGAAAAATATGTTCCTGGACCCGATCGATTTTATCTCGGATATCACTTCCCCTACCGGACGGTGCGAATGCGTACTCTTAAAGAACGCCGCCACCGCGCAGAACTCGCAGGAGTTCCTGCACCCGCGACCAAATTCGACCAGGTTTACAGGAAGGTATTTCTTGCCTTTAAAGATTTCCCTTGCGGGTTTTAAGCCAGCCAGGGACGGCCTTTTTTCAGATTTATAGAATTTCTTAAGCCTGCCTTTTCCTGCGTCTTCGACTATCGCGGGCCAAAGGTCCTCCGCCTCCCCTATCGCAACAGCATCGGCGTATTCTGAGGCCTCTTCCGGTGCCAGAGTGGGATGAAAACCTCCGAGGACGACTTTTACGCCGCGACGACGGTATTGGGAAGCTATATCATACGCGCGTTTCGCGGTATATGTCTCCGCTGTGATCCCCACCAAGTCAGCAGGCCTATCGTACGGAATATCCTCCACGCGGTCATCGTAAAATACAACATCGTGTCCCGGGGGAGTGAGCCCGACGAGAACGGCTATTGTCAGCGGCTGCATGGCGCAGGAATCAAAATAGGGCCTTTCATCCTTGCATCCGATATTTGGCTTAATAAACACGATCTTCAATTTTTTATGCTCCTCGGTGCCGTCCCAAGCGGCACATTATCTTTTCTCACAACTTCTTTCAGGCTTAAAATGTTGTATACCAGGTATTCAATAACATCACGGAAGCCCCCGCAGTTCGTCTTTAAGGCCGTTCCCCTTATAACGATGCTTTTCAGGCTGCTGAAACGGGCCCGCATATCCATGCAATTTTCACTCAACTCTTCCGCGGTCATTGACTTGGGCCTAAATGCAACCTTGCCGTAACGATACTCACTGCTAAGCCACCAGTTTCTATACAGCAGGCGACCCTCACGCGACAGTCTTTCGTATAAAGGTGTGGACGGATAAACCATCAGGTGATTGAAATTGCCTATGAAAAATTTGCTGCGTAATGAAAAATCCAGCACTTTACCAAACGAATCCTTGTCATCGTGGTCATACCCTAATATGAAAGCGGCATATATCTTTATCCCCCGGCCATGTATCTTATTAACAATCCGGCTATAATCCCCGGCGCCGATATTATTCAGTTTGTTCATTTGCGCCAGGTTTTCCCTGTTGAGCGACTCGAAACCTATCACTAAACAATAGCAGCCGCTCTTTTTCATCAGTTCCAAGAGATCTCTGTCTTCCGCCAGGTTTATGCTCGCCTGCCCTATCCAGCGTATCTTCAGGGGTACGAGCTCCCTGAACAGCTCCTTAGCCGACTCGACATCTGTAATAATATTATCATCGGTAAAGAAGATTGTCTTCTTCCCTGATATTTTTAGTTCATCAATAACCTCGCCTATGGGACGATGCCTGTAATCCCGCCGGTAGAATGCCGCCACCGCGCAGAACTCGCAGGAGTTCCTGCACCCGCGACCAAATTCGACCATACTAACAGGAAGATATTTTTTTCCCATAAAGATGTCTTTCCTGGGTTTTAAGCCGGATAATGAAGGGGTTTTTTCTGATTTATAGAATCTGTGAAGCCGGCCCTTCTCTGTGTCTTCGATTATCTTTGGCCATAGTTCCTCAGCTTCCCCTATGGCGACGGAATCGGCATGCTCAATGGCTTCTTCCGGGGCAAGGGTAGGGTGGAATCCTCCGAGGACAACTTTAACGCCGCGACAGCGATATTGGGAAGCTATCTCATACGCGCGCTTTGCGGTATGGGTTTCAACCGTTATCCCCACCAATCCGGCAGGCTTGTCATACGGGATCCTCTCCATCCGGTCGTCGTAAAATACAACCTCGTGTCCCGGCGGAGTAAGCCCGGCGAGGACGGCCAGAGATAGGGGCTCAAAAGCGTCTCCGTAAACATGGCCGCTCTCGGCGCCTCCAAACATGCTCGGCTTGATTAATACTATTTTCATCTTATACCTTTACTCCAGATGCAATTATTTCCACTACGGCCTTCCTTTTTATTTTCCTCGTCGATGTCTTAGGAAGTTCGTCAAAATAAAGCATGAGCCCCGATATCTTCTTGTATTCCGCGAGGTTGCCGCTGAGACGGCTTACTTCCGCCTCGATCTTCTTCCTGATAAGCTCCTTATCCTTCTTCGCGGCGCCTTCAAAACGTTCGAGATTAGGCACGATCACGGCAAACACCTCTTCGGTCCCGGCCTTAAGCCCCTCAGCCGCTATCTTCCCGAGAACGCAAATCTCCTTAATATACGGGCTTGCCGACATGACTTCCTCTATCTCCTCGGGAAAGACTTTCTTCCCGCCGCCAAGGACTATCAGGTTCCTGATGCGGCCGGTGATGTATAAAAATCCGTCTTTGTCGAATTTGCCGATATCGCCCGTATGCAGCCAGCCGTCCTTTATGATCTCGGCGGTCTTCTCCGGGTTCCTGTAGTAACCCTTCATGACATGGTCGCCGCGCGTGACGATCTCCCCCTCTTCGCCGAAGGTCCCGTCAGGCTTCATCAGCTTCACCTCGACTCCGGGGATCGGCTTGCCGACGGAGCCGTACTTGAGCTCCTTGAAGGTGTTGACGGCGATGACCGGCGATGTCTCGGTCAGTCCGTATCCCTGAAGTATTGTGAACCCCATCGCGTTAAAATCCATTTCGACCGCCTGGTCGAGCGGCGCTCCGCCCGAGACGAAACATCTCAGGTGCCTGCCGAACTGGCCGTGTATCCTGCCGAATACGGCCTTTCCCGGTTTTATGTTCAGTCTTAGCATAAACCTGCATAAGTGCAGGCACGCGAAGAAAAAATGTCTTTGTAAGAACGGCAGCGACTGCGCCTTCTTCATTATGCCGTCGTGGAATATCTTAAGTATGAGCGGCACCGTTATCATGACCGTCGTGCGCGTCTCGTTCATAAGCGCGATGATGTTGGCCGGCTTCAAGCTATCGCAGTAGGTTATTGTCGCGCCGACATAAAGCGGCGAGAGCAGCCCGCCCGTCATCTCGAGCATATGGTTTAGCGGAAGCATCGACAGGAAATTGTCCCCCTCGGTGTAGTTGACAAGCCTGTTGAGCTCTTTTGCCTGGAACATCAGGTTCTTATAGGTAAGCTCCACGCCCTTCGCGACTCCTGTCGTGCCGGACGTATAGACGATCACCGCGGTATCTTCGGCTTCGAGCGGCAGGTATTTCCTGTCACCCTCTTTCATCTTGAGGTCTTTGATCTTTATGATATCGTTGCGCGGGGAATCATCAAGCAGGAATACTTGTTTCAGGCCGGCGAGTTTCGGCCTGATATTATCTATCGCGGGCAGGTGCCTCTCCGAGACAAATATGAATTTCGCGCCGCTGTCGTCCAGGATGAATTCTGTCTCCTTTTCGCTCAGTTTGGCATCTATCGGAACAACTATCCCGCCGCACGATATTATCCCGAACAGGGCTATGCCCCATTCCGGGCGGGATTCCGAGAGTATCGCTGCGCGGTCGCCTTTCTGCATGCCGAGCTTCAATAATGTCGACGAGACATCTACCGCCCTCTCGCCGAGCGGGACGTAAGACAGCGCGCTCCAGCCGTCCTTCGTCTTTATCTGCAGGGCGGTCTTCGAGAACCACCTCTTGTTTATCGATTCCATTATTTCATGTATGGAAAGGTTGTTGAAATCAGGTTCGGACATCTTCTCTTCCTTCTTTGTGCCTGTTCCTTATCGATTCGGCCGGTATGCCGTAATATATGTCGCGCGGCTCGACCTTCGTGCCTTTGCGCAGTACGGCGCTCGCCCCTATTATCGCGTTATCGCCTATCTCGCATCCGGGCATTATCGTTGAATGCGAACCTATCGTGACGTTCCTGCCTATCTTGACCTTCCTCAATTTCAGGGTGCCGCGCTCCACTATGTGCCCGATGATGATCGCGCCGCCGCCGATGACCGTATTGTCCCCGATCTCGAGAAGGGTCGCGTCAAAGATATATTTCGAATTAATCTGCACATTTTTGCCGAGCTTTACGCCCAATAACCGCAGGAAGATATTCGCGAACGGCGTGAGAAGTATGAAATCTATGAACGTGAAATTGACGAGCAGGTACAGCGCGCTTATAAAAGCCCACTTGAAGGTCTCCGCGGAAAATATCGGATGGTCTCCTTCTTTCAGGCGGATGCGAAGCACGGTCCGGACGATCCCGACCAGCAGGATAAGCGTAAGGCCGAAAAGGAAATAGCCGCCGGCCAGGGAGATCCCCAGCAAGGCATATTTCGCGAGGACGGGCATGCCCTCGGAATTCGCGAGCGCATTGAAGAATATCGCGATACCGGGAATGAGCGCGATCCCGAAAAATACCGTACCTATCAGGTACATCGCTATGGCGGCCAGCAATTGCGTCGCAGAAACAAGCAGCCACTTCATTTACGTCCTCCTTTCACAGGGTCTCCTTGAACCATCCCGATACCAGCTCCTTCATCCTGCCGGGATACTGCTCGATAAGGCGTTCCGCATGCAGCCCATCGCTGAATACCTCGAGCTTCTTCTCGTATACCGTCGCGGAATTGAACAGCTTCTTCGAATGGTAATCCTTGATCACCCAGTCTTTCGCGCCGTGTATAAAAAGTATCGCGCTGCCCTTTACAGCCGCGATCCTGTCGATGGGCCTCTCCTTATCCATGAAGATGTGGTCCATCTTGACCCCTTTGCCCTCGAACCTGCAATCGATCATCGCTTTAAGGTCCGAGAACATCTCAGGTTCCCAGAAATGGTAATTAATGTCCCAGAAGCTGTAAGGGGCGCTTACCAGGACCATGCTCTTTATCTCCGGCCTTTTCGCCGCCACTATTATCGCTATGGCCGCCCCGAGGGAGAATCCCATAAGCCCTATCTTTTTATAGCCGCTCTTTACGGCATGGTCGATCACTGCCTCGAGGTCCAACGATTCCTTCGCCGTCCATGTGAACTTGCCCCCGCTCTTTCCATGCCCGCGAAAGTCGAATATTATCACGTCATGGGCGCCGGAGACCAGGCCTATCGCCTTCCTTATCGCGCCGTTCGCCTTGCTGTTAAAGAACCCGGGGCAGACTATAACGACCGAATCGAAACCGTTCTTGAAATGCTCGTATGCGATCTCGACGCCGTCTTCCGTCAAAAGCGTTTCGCTACAGGTCATTTTCGCTCCTCTTAAGGCCCCTCTCGAGCCTGTCAAGGATCCCGACGAGCTCCTTCTTGTCCTTTTCGTCCAGGAACCAGACAAGTTTTTTCACGTTATCGAAGTATTTGCTTTCGACCTTTTCTATGAGGTCGAGGCCCTTCTTCGTTATCGATATGTATTTTACCCGGCGGTCGTCGGCGCTGCCCTCCCTCTTCGCCATGCCGATCCTCTCGAGCCGGTCAAGGATCCCGGTTATATTGGACCTCGAGACGACCCTGTTTATCCCGAGATCGCTTTGGGTCAGTTTCCTCTCTGAATATTTCAGGATGGCAAGAATGTCGTACTGGGCTGTCGTCACGCCGAATTTCGCGAAAAACCTATCGGCGGTCTTAATAATGGCTTCGGAGACGTTAATAAGCCTCCGTACGCCGGTGTTATTGAGCCTGTCCAGGTCGGTAACTTTAGTCATGGCATTCTCCGGTATTTGTTATTATAATAACAGTTTATATGATAACTGTTATGTTGTCAAGTATATTTTTAAAAAAATCCGGCTGCTCTTTACAGGACGTATTTTACCGTGTTGTCGAGGGCCCTCTTGAATTCAAAGACAGCCTTGAAATCTTCGATGGAATCCTCCTCCGTCTTCGAGAGGAGCTTGGCATTTATGAGGTTAAAGACCATGTTCCCGAAATCTTCGGTCTTCGCGACCCCCCAGTTCTCCAGGACCGTGCGCGCGAGCGGGCCGAACTGGTCGATCGCGTAGTCGCGCAGGCCTTCGGAGAGTTCCCTCCCGTTCACATGGCGCGGCTTCTTGAACCTCGAGACGGTGTGGTTCAGGCCTCCCAGCACGAACAGGTAGGCATCCGCCTTATACCTCGGGTCCTTCTCCGTTATCTTTTCCAGTATGCCTATTATATCGAGGTGTTCCTTCATCTCTTTCCCGCTATGAGCAGCAAGGCTATGATCGTCTTGGCGTCCTTTATCCTGCCCTGCTTTACGTACTTCAATGCATCGGCCAGCCTGACCGTCCTTACCTTGATATCCTCATCGAAGTCGGCCTCAAGCCTCGAAGGCCTAAGGCCCGTCGCCTTGTACAACACCACAAACTCATCCGTTACCCCGGGAGACGGGTAGAAAATACCCAGCTTCTCGAACTTTCCGGCGGCGTAGCCTATCTCCTCCTGTATCTCCCTCTTCGCGGCTGCGAGAGGCGCCTCGCCCTTGTTGAGCGTCCCGGCGGGTATCTCCAACAGCCTCTCGTTGACCGCGTAACGGTACTGCTCAACGAGGACTATCCTGTCATTTGTGAGCATCGGGATGATGCCCACCGAGCCGATATGGTGGACGACCTCCCACCTGGCCTTCCGGCCCCTAATGACGCCGTCGCTGACGACGAGCCTGACTATCCTGCCGTCGTAAACGAGAGTCTTCTTCTTTACCTCAAATTTTGCCATGGCCCGTATTTTACACTTTTGCGGAAAAAATTCAACAAAAAATAGGGAATATAAAGGGGACACCCTACTTTCGTAGAGTGTCCCCTATTCGATCGTGTTAGCGTCCTTATTAGAGCTTTACTACGTTTGTAGCCTGCTCACCCTTGGGACCTTTTTCGATGTCGAACTGGACTTCCTGTCCCTCGGTTAAAGATTTATAGCCTTCACCCTGAATCGCGCTGTGATGAACAAACACA
>JBAZFE010000002.1:0-41269 GCA_041653555.1 Candidatus Omnitrophota bacterium | reverse complement strand
ACGGAAGTCTACCTTCAGTCGATAGAGCTTGCGCTGAAGATGGGGAAGACCGCGATAGTGCTGGTCCCTGAGATCTCGCTGACGCCCCAGGCGATAGAATGGTTCAAGTCGAGGTTCGGAGGCGTGGTCGCGGTCCTGCACAGCCGGCTGCTTGATACCGAGAGGTTCGTCGAGTGGAAGAAGCTGAAGGAAGGGTCCGCGAGGATAGCCGTAGGAGCGCGTTCGGCGGTCTTTGCGCCGGTATCGAACCTGGGGCTGATAGTCATTGACGAGGAGCACGAGACATCCTATAAGCAGGATGACGCGCCGCGGTATAACGCGAGGGAGGTCGCGATAGAGAGGGCCGGGATATCGGGCGCTACCGTAATACTCGGAGGAGCGACCCCGTCCATCGAGACATACCATAAGGCGTTAAGCGGCGAGTATAAGATGCTGAAGATGACCGAGCGCATAGAGAAGAGGTCGCTTCCGAAGGTGGATATCGTCGATATGCGCCAGGAGCTTATAGACGTGAAGGACGCGAAGATATTCTCGCGGGCGCTCGAACACGCGATCTCGCAGGTCCTGAACAAGGACGGGCAGGTTATGCTGCTCATGAACCGCAGGGGATTTTCGACCTTCATCAATTGCAGGAAGTGCGGGCATGTCATCAAATGCAGGCACTGCAACGTCTCCATGACATACCATTACGACATTAAGAAGCTCAGCTGCCATTACTGTAATTACCAGGCCGATCCGCCGGCCAAGTGCCCGAAATGCAAGGGCGGGGATATACAATATTTCGGGGTCGGCACGCAGAAGATCGAGAGCGAAGCCGCAAGGATCTTTCCGGTTGCAAGGATCGCCAGGATGGATACGGACGCGACGGTCAAGAGGGGCTCGCATAAGCAGATCCTGGACGACTTCAGGAAACATAAGCTCGATATACTGATCGGCACGCAGATGATCGCGAAGGGCCACGATTTCCCGCGGGTCACGCTCGTCGGCGTGATATCAGCCGATACGGCCTTGAACCTCCCCGATTTCAGGTCCGGGGAAAGGACCTTTAACCTGCTGACCCAGGTCGCCGGAAGGGCGGGAAGGGGTTCCGAAGCGGGAAGGGTCATCATACAGACGTTCTCCCCGGAACATTACGCGGTCAGAAAGAGCGTGGGCCATGATTACGCGGGTTTTTTCGAGGAGGAGATAAAGTTCAGGAAAGAGCTCGGATATCCGCCTTTCAACCATGTTGTTGATATCAAGTTAAGGGGAAAGGACGAGGAGAGGGTGATAAAGACCGCGCATGACCTCGCCGCCGTCCTGGCCGCGCATATAGAAGGCAAGGGTATCGATCTCGTCGGGCCGGCGCCGGAGTTCATCTCGAAGATAAAAGGACAGTACAGGTGGAGCATGTTCCTGAAGGGCAGTAAGCCGGGAGAGATGTGCGGATACATAGATAAAGCGTTAGGGGACCTGAAGGGAAGGTCGGCTGTCACTATAGCTATTGACGTGGACCCGCTTGGGTTATGACAAATATTCCCTATTGGTTCTCGAAGTGCTTTTCCATCGTTTTTATGGCGTCGAGTTCCTTGATGCCGTGCTCGGCGTCCATGTCGTTCGGGTTCACCTTTAAGGTAGCGCTGAAGTAAGCCCTCGCCTTGTCATAATTCTCAACGCTCCTGTAAAGCCCCGCAAGTTTCTTCAAGCACGTGAAATCATTGTTATTGATCAAAGGTACGCCTTCAAGGATCTTTATCGCGGCAAGGGTCTGCCCCTCGCTGATCAAACAATCGGCGATCGCATTCAAGACGGTGGTGTTGCCCGGGTCCGCCCTCATCGCTTTTTCATAAGTGTATACCGCCTGGGAGGTCTTGCCGGTCTTTTGCATGGACATCGCCTGCATAATCAGGACGGAAGAGATGACCCTTCCGAATATCTTGGAAAAAATATTAGAATGGCGCTTGCTGTTCTCCCATAATGAATACCAGAGGTAATAACGGGCTTCCGCAAAATCTTCCTTTAAGGCGAGCGCAGAGCTGAAGAGGTCGACAGCATAGGCAAAATTTTCCCTTTGTATCGCAGTAATCCCCTTATCATAGTAGTCTTTTATCTGCTTAGGCAGGGCATTCAACGCATCATCGCTCATTTGTCGCTCCTTTTTAAAAATTATAGACCATTTCAAGGGAAGGTGTCAATCCTTTTTTGGATTTGGATTTTAAACCGATTTATAGTAGAATAATGGCATGCCAATATTAAAGATACGAAAATACCCGGATCCCGTACTTAAGAGGAAGGCCTTGCCGGTCAGGGAGGTATGCGATGCCGATAAGCGCCTGATCGAGGATATGATTGAGACGATGAAGGTCTCGGACGGCGTAGGGCTGGCCGCCACGCAGGTAGGGGTCTTAAAGAGGATAATCACGTTCAATCCGTCCCCGGAAAGCTGGCGCGCCGATGCGCTCATAAATCCCGCCATTATAAAAAAGCGCGGAAGCGAGAGTAAGGAGGAGGGCTGCCTGAGCCTGCCCGGAGTGAACGGCCCGGTGCGCAGGAGCGCCTATCTCGTCGTGGAGGGGCTTGATATAAAAGGAAATCCGGTGTGCTATGAGGCCAAGGGATTCCTGGCAAGGATATTCCAGCATGAGATAGACCACCTGGACGGGATATTATTCATTGACAGGCTCAATCCCATCAAGCGCATGATGGCAAAGCGCGGCCTAAAAAAAGAGGCCAAATGAAGATAGTCTTCCTCGGGACGTCGGGTTTTGCCGTCCCCAGCCTGGAAAAACTCCACAGGACGCACGGGATATCCGCGGTCGTCACAAAACAGGACAAGCCGCAGGGCCGGCGGCTCATAAGTTTGCCGTCTCCAGTGAGGTCAGCCGCGAACAAACTCGGATTACCTTCGGTGTCTATCGAAGGCCTTGACGAGGCAGACGCCATATCGGTGCTGGAAAGTTACGGTGCCGACCTCTTTATCGTGATAGCGTACGGACAGATCCTCTCCGGTAAACTGTTGGCCCTTCCGAAGATGTTCTCTGCGGGGCTGCACGCGTCCATGCTGCCGAAATACAGGGGGCCGTCTCCCATAAACTGGGCGATCATAAACGGCGAGCAGAAGACCGGCGTAACGGTCTTCCGGCTTGACGAAAAGATGGATTCAGGAGAGATAATCTCGCAGAGTGAGATAACCATACTCCCGTCGGATAATGCCGAGACGCTGTCCGCGAGGCTCGCAGTGAACGGGGCGGAATTGCTTTCAGAGGCCGTCGATGCCATAAAGGCGGGCACCGCCGTGTTCCGTAAACAGGACCCGAAGGACATAACTATCACGGGGAAGCTTAAGAAGGAAGACGGGATGATCGACTGGCGTAAACCCGCCGCCGAGGTCCATAACAGGATACGGGGGCTATACGGCTGGCCGGGCGCATTCTCGGCTCTTTCAGGAAAGGCCGTGAAGATATGGAGCTCGGAATTGGCGCAGGTACCCGAGTCGGGACCGCCGGCGGAACCCGGGAAGGTAACGGCCATAGGCAAGGCCGGCATCACCGTAAGCTGTGCCGTGGATGCCGTGACCATCGTCGAGCTCCAGGCCGGGGGCGGAAAGCGAATGAGGGCCTCGGAATACGCGCTGGGGCATAAGGTCCGCCCGGGTGACAGTTTTTCAAATGGCTTGCATTAGAACGGATTTATGATATAATATTTCCCTGGTTTATCCATTAACCTACAAATATGATCAATAATAAAGTTGCGCCAGGCGAGTTAATTCGACGGGATTTCCAGCACCTTAAGGATTCCGAAGAATTAAATACGACTGAAGAGATAGCGGACCTGTTGTTTGTCCAGTCGATGGAAGGGCGTGCCCATAACGGCGCCGGCGCCTTCCAGAAGAGCTTCTATGTCAACACGACGATAGACGATATCGTGCGCGCGCTGAAGCTGGACCCCAACAAGGTGAAGTCGCGCCGTCAGCTGCTGATCGACGATGTGGCCTCTTTCGTGGATGATGTCATCAAGGGTAAGCCGAGATTGAGGCTGGTCAACGCGAAGGGGGAGCCTTTCATCGGGGTCCCTGAATTGCGCGAGATAGAGGTCAACGCCAAGGATGTGCTGAAGGGCATCTATATCGGCGGCCTCAGGGACGACCCGGGGCCGCGCGCAGCCGCGGAAAAAAAGTACGGCATCACTATCGGATACGGCAAATGCTATCCTGTGAACATAGATGTGATGGAGAAGATGGCGCTGGACGGCGAAGTCCTTGCCCACCGCGAAAATGCGGGCTCGATCGACGCGTTCAAGAGGGCCGGCCTCATCATTCCCGAGGAAGACCTCAATAAGACCGCCCCGGAGAAGATCAGGTACCTGTATATCCGCCACAAGATAGGGCCCGGCCAGTCGGACGATGCGGCGATAGTCGCGAGCGGAATGGTATATAATAAGGATGTCGCGCTCGGAATATTCCTCGCGGATGCGATCGATACGCTGGAAAAATATGTCCATGAGTACAAGGACCAGGACGATGAGCTCGGTTATCATATACAGAAGGATTTTCCGGGGCTGAACGTCACGATGGACGAGGTCCTCGAGATAACATACCTGGCCGCGGTGCCGGAAGAATTGGACGCGCAGACGCCCGACAGCTCCTTGAGGTATTTCCTTTCGATAGACAGGCAGGTAGGGCAATGCGCCTTGCAGAGCCACTTTAATTTTATAGACAAGAAGCCCTATTTCCCGATGTTCATAAGCTTCAACAGGGTCCTGTCGACGGAATTTTACGCGTACATAAAAAATAAGGTGATGGCGCTTAAGAACCTGCAGGCCGTCGTCACGTCCGATACGGTCATGAAGGGCCTCGAAACGCCGGTGGATAATTTCCTGAAAAGGCCGGCCGTCATCGTGAAGCCGGGGATATCGATGAAGGACGCCATCGCCAAGATGCGCGCAAGCGGGGCGGAGTTCCTTGTCATACAGGACGATAACAGTGCGGTACAGGGCGTCATATTAATGAACGATCTGCTCAAGCTGATGATGGAGAACGGGAGGAAGGACTGATGCCCGAGTTCAGGAAAGACCCTGTCATAGGAAGGTGGGTCATAGTCGCGACCGAGAGGGCCCGCAGGCCGAGTGATTTTGTCCCCCATTCCGTATCGGAAGAGGGAGCCTCGGAACCGCCGTGCCCGTTCTGCGAAGGCAGGGAGGGCCAGACCCCGCCGCCGGAAATATTCGCCATAAGGAATCCCGGAACGAAACCGGGTTCTCCCGGATGGCAGGTCAGGGTGGTGCCTTCCGTTTCACCGGTGCTGAAGATAGAAGGAAAGATAGAGCGCCACGGAAGGGGGATATACGATGTCATCAACGGCGTAGGCGCGCATGAGATCATAATCGAAACGCCGCAGCATATATATAACATGGCGGACCTGCCGGAAGAGCAGATAGCGAATTCGATCACGGCCTGGATCGAGCGCATGACGGACCTGGGCAGGGACCCGCGTTTCAAGTACGCGATGTTATTCAAGAATTACGGCCTTGCAGCGGGTTCCGGCAAGATAAGGCACGCGCACTCCCAGCTGATCGCCATGCCGGTGAACCCGATAAGGCTAAAGGATGAGCTGGTCGGTTCAAGGCAGTATTTCGAATACAAGGAACGGTGCATATTCTGCGATATCATAAAGCAGGAGATGGATACCGGCAAGAGGATCGTGGCGGATATAGACGGATATATCGCGTTCGCTCCTTTCGCTTCGAGGTTCCCGTTCGAGATGTGGGTATTACCGAAGAAGCACAGCGCGGATTTTTCAAGCCTGCCGAGGGATAAGAGGCCGGACCTCGCGAGGATACTTAAGGTGGTCCTGACGAAACTTAAGAAGGCCCTTGTGGACCCGCCCTACAATATAATACTGCATACGGCCCCGTTCAGGATGCCGAAGGCGGGTTATTGGAAGACGATAGACGAGGATTTCCACTGGCACCTCGAGATAATGCCCAGGCTTACAAGGGTCGCCGGTTTCGAGTGGGGCAGCGGTTTTTATATAAATCCCACGCCGCCCGAGGATGCCGCTAAATATTTAAGCGAGATGGAGCCGTAATGGCAGAACTCAGAAGGGACCCGATCACCGGAAGGTGGGTTATAATAGAGATCGATAAGGCCAAGAACCCTACCGATTACGAGGCCGAAAAGCGCGTAAAGAGGGAGGGCATATGCCCGTTCTGCCCCGGCAACGAGAAGATGACGCCTCCCGAGATATTCGCGTACCGCGAAGGGGATACGAAACCGAACGCCCCGGGTTGGCAGACGCGTGTAATACCGAATAAATTTCCCGCCCTGAGGGTAGAGGGCAACCTGGACAGGATAGGCGTCGGCATGTTCGATATGATGAACGGCATAGGCGCACATGAGGTCATAATCGAGAATCCCGACCATAACAGGGAGCTCTGCGACCTGATGGACCAGGAGGTCGAACAGGTCCTGTGGTCATACCGGAACAGGTGCCTCGACCTTAAGGGGGACAAGAGGTTCAAATATATTCTGATATTCAAGAACTACGGTGTGTCCGCGGGCGCTTCCCTCGAGCACCCGCATTCGCAGCTTATCGCCCTTCCGATCATCCCTAAAAGGGTGGTCGAGGAACTGCGCTGGGCTGAGAGATATTTTGAATACAGGGATAGGTGCGTATTCTGCGACATGATACACCAGGAGATAGATGAGAGGGAGAGGGTCATCGCCGAGAACAAGAGCTTCATCGCCTTCGCGCCGTTCGTCTCGAGGTTCCCGTTCGAGTTCACTATATTCCCGAAGATACACAGCGCGGAGTTCAGCTACATCCAGAAAGAGGAAGTCGTCGATCTCGCCAGGATATTAAAGGAGACCTTGTTGAGGATGAAGCTTGCGCTGAAGGACCCCTCATATAATTTTATCGTCCACACATCGCCCATAGACGCGAAAGAACGTGCGGATTACCACTGGCACATCGAGATAATGCCAAGGATGGGCCGGTCGGCGGGTTTTGAGTGGGGAACCGGATTTTATCTGAATCCGACGCCGCCTGAGATAGCGGCCTGGGCATTAAGGGAAGTCTCGCTTTAGTCCACACAAACAAACTAACAGGAGGAGAAAGAGATGGCTGTAAAGGTAGGTATTAACGGTTTTGGAAGGATAGGTCGTCTTGTCGCCAGGGCTATTCTTGAGAAGAAGAGCAAGGACCTGGAACTCGTAGCGATCAACGATATCACCGATTCAAAAACAAACGCATATTTATTCCAGTATGATTCGGTACACGGAAGGTTCCCGGGCATCGTGAAAGCCGTATCCGAGGATACGATCTCCGCTGATGGCAAGCTGATAAAGGTGCTTGCAAAGAGGGACCCGGGTGAGCTGCCGTGGAAGGACCTCGGTGTCGAGATCGTCGTCGAATCGACGGGGCTCTTCACGATAAAGAAGGACGGTATCAACAAGAAGGGCAAGGAAGTAAAAGGAGCCGAGAACCATATAACGAAGGGCGGCGCCAAGAAGGTCATCATATCAGCCCCTGCCCAGGGTGAGGACATAACCATAGTAATGGGCGTCAACGATGATAAGTATGACCCGAAGAACCACAATGTCATATCTAACGCGTCATGCACGACAAACTGCCTCGCTCCGGTCGCGAAGGTGCTGAACGACAAATACGGCATCGTAAAGGGCCTCATGACGACGATCCACGCATATACGAACGACCAGAGGGTGCAGGACCAGGCGCATTCGGACCTTCGCAGGTCGCGCGCGGCGGCGGTATCGATGATACCGACGACGACGGGCGCCGCAAAGGCGATCTCGCTCGTAATACCCGAACTGAAGGGCAAACTCGACGGATTCTCGATGAGGGTCCCGGTCGCGAACGTCTCGGTAGTGGACCTGACCTGCCAGTTGTCGAAGAAAGCGACCATCGAAGATATCAACGCGGCGATGAAGGCGGCCTCTGAGGGCAAATTGAAGGGTATACTCGGCTACACCGAAGACCCGGTCGTGTCTGTTGACTTCAACCATTGCGTGTTGAGCTCGATCGTCGACGCGATGAGCACTAAGGTGATGGGCGACGATCTCGTAAAGGTCCTCTCGTGGTATGATAACGAGTGGGGCTATTCGAACAGGGTCGTGGACCTCTGCGAATATATCGTAAAGAAAGGCCTTTAAGGGCAGGAGACGGCGATAAATGAATAAACTTACCATAAAGGACCTTGACCTCAGGGGAAAGCGCGTGATAATGCGCGTAGACTTCAACGTACCGCTGGATGACAAATTGAGCATCACGGACGATACGAGGATCAGGGCGACGGTACCTACGATAAAGTACGCCCTCGAAAAGGGCGCCAGGCTGGTGTTGATGAGCCATCTCGGCAGGCCGGACGGCAAGGCTGTACCAAAATACAGTTTAGCTCCGTGCGCGGAGAGGCTCAGCAAATTGTTAGGCAAGCCCGTGAAGATGGCGAAGGACTGCATAGGCCCCGAGGTAAAAGCGATGGCCGACGCGCTTAAGCCCGGCGAATGCATGCTTCTCGAGAACCTGCGTTTTCACGCGGAAGAGGAAGCAAACGATGCCAATTTCGCGAAAGAGCTCGCAAGCTTCGGCGACGTGTATGTCAACGATGCTTTCGGCACGGCGCACCGCGCGCATGCCTCGACCGAAGGCGTAACCAGGTACCTTAAGTCCGCGTCCGCGGCGGGATTCCTCCTCGAAAAGGAGATAGAATACCTTGAGGGGAAGGTCGCGAATCCCGCGAAGCCGTTCGTCACGATACTCGGCGGCGCAAAGGTCTCCGACAAGATAGGGGTGATCGAGAACCTGCTCAATAAGGCCGACGCGATATTGATAGGCGGCGGAATGGCATACACATTCTATGCGGCCCAGGGAAGATCGATCGGCGCCTCAAAGGTCGAGAAGGACAAGATAGAGGTCGCGAAGTCCCTTCTTGAAAAAGCCAAACAGAAGAAGGTCAACATAGTGCTTCCGGTCGATAATATAATAGCCGACAAGTTCGACGCTAACGCGAACACGAAGACGGTCGGCGACCAGATACCCGACGGCTGGATGGGCCTCGATGTCGGCCCGAAGACCGTGCAGGCCTTCAAGGACGTGCTGAAGGGCGCGAAGACGATAGTCTGGAACGGGCCTCTCGGCGTGTTCGAGATGGACAAATTCTCGAAGGGAACTGAGGAAGTCGCGAAATATATCGCCTGCCTTTCGGGCGGGAGCGGCTCATGCTGCTCGTGCTGCTGCGGAAGTAAAGTGATATCCATAATCGGCGGCGGCGACACCGCTGCGGCCATATCGAAGTTCAAATTGGAAGATAAGATGACGCACATATCAACCGGAGGCGGTGCCTCGCTCGAGTATCTCGAAGGCAAAGTGCTGCCCGGCATAAAGGCGCTGACGGACAAATAATATGAGAAAACCCATAATTGCGGGAAACTGGAAGATGTACAAGACCGCTGGCGAGGCGTTGGAGCTCGTTAACGGCCTTAAGGCGGAATTGAAGGGCGAGCCGGCGGTCGATATCGTCGTCTGCCCGCCGTTCACGGCAATAGCCAAGGTCGCGGATGCGCTGAGGGGCTCGAATATCGGTTATGGCGCCCAGGACATGTACTGGGAGGAAGAGGGCGCTTTTACCGGAGAGGTCGCGCCGAAGATGATAACCGACCTCGGATGCAAGTACTGCATAATAGGCCATTCGGAACGGAGGACCTATTTTAACGAGACGAATGAGACGGTCAACAAGAAGGTAAAAGCAGCCCTGAAACACGGGCTTACGCCGATAATGTGCGTCGGCGAACGCCTTGAGGAGCGCGACTCCGGCAAGACATTTGATGTCGTAAAGGGCCATGTCGAGGGCGGGCTTGCCGGGCTTACCAAAGATGAAGTGTTGAAGATCGTCATAGCTTATGAGCCGGTATGGGCGATCGGCACCGGAAGGACGGCCACGCCCGAACAGGCGCAGGAAGTGCACAAGTTCATTCGTTCACTTCTCGGAGAGATGTATGGTGAAGCGGTCTCCTCGCAAGTGAGGATACAATACGGCGGAAGCGTAAAGCCGGATAACGTAAAGGCGATCATGGCGGGCGCGGATATTGACGGAGCCCTGGTCGGCGGCGCGAGCCTTAAGGTGAAGGATTTCGCCGAGATAGTCAGACAGAGCAAAAGGTAAAAGGAGCAGCGGAATAAGATGTATGGAGTATTGATAGCTTTACACGTGATCTCGTGCCTTATCCTGATAATGGTCATCCTTCTTCAGGCGGGGAAAGGCGGCGGCATATCGGAGACATTCGGCGGGGGCGGCGGGCTGCAATCGATGCTCGGAACTAAGGCGTCTGCATTCATGACAAAAGCGACGGCCGTATGCGCGGTGCTGTTCCTTACCACCTCATTGACCCTTGCGCTCGTTTCCATGGACAAGGGCGGATCGCTGGTCGAGAAGGAATTGTCAAAGCAGGGCACCGCAGTGCCTGCCGAAGCGCCAACTGCGGCAACGGTTGCACCGACAGCGCAGCCTAAGCCGGCGACAGGGGAAGAAGCTCCTAAAAAGTAGACAGGAGAAGAAGATATGTTCAAAAAAATATCCCGATTAACCGGGATATTTTTTTTAATACTCTTATGGGGCCATGCTCCGGCGGGACATACCTCGCAAGAGGTGTGTTCCCCTGCGGGGGACGCTTCGCAGCCCCTCGTAGCGCAGCCCCAATACGGCGACGCGATAGTCACTGCGTCGATAGGCGACGCGAGCACGCTTATCCCGATCCTCGCCTCGGACAGTTCGTCAGCGGAGATATGCGGCCTCGTATATAACGGGCTCGTCAGGTATGATAAGGACCTTAACCTCGAGGGCGAACTCGCCGAGAGTTGGGAGATAAAGGAGGGCGGCCTTGTAATAATTTTCCATCTCCGGAAAAACGTCAAATGGCACGATGGCAAGCCTTTCACCGCGCGCGACGTAGAGTTCACCTACCTCAAACTCATCGACCCGGATGTAAAGACCCCGTACAGCGGGGATTTTGAGAGGGTGAAGTCGCTGGAGGTCATAGACGACTACACGGTCAAGGTGGACTACAAAGAACCCTTCTCTCCCGGGCTGTCAAGCTGGGGCATGGGTATCATGCCGAAGCACCTGCTTGAAAACGAGGACCTCGGCAATACCAGGTATTCCAGGAACCCTATAGGTACGGGACCTTACCGTTTCAAGGAGTGGAAGACCGGGGAGAAGATAGTGCTCGTCTCAAATCCCGATTATTACGAAGGGCGGCCTTTCATCAACAGGTACATCTACAGGATAATCCCCGACCAGGCGACGACATTCCTCGAATTGCAGACGCAGGGTGTCGACCAGGTAGGGCTTATCCCTCTGCAATATTCCCGCCAGACCGATACGCCTTTCTTCAAAAAATATTACAGGAAATATAAATATCCGTCCTTCGGATATTCGTACATGGGTTTTAACCTTAAGGACCCGAAATTCTCGGACGGCAGGGTGCGCCTCGCGCTGGATCATGCGATAAACAAGGAAGAGATTATCTCCGGAGTGCTTCTCGGGCTCGGACGCGTCTCGACAGGGCCGTTTACTCCGGAATCCTGGGCGTGCAATAAGGATGTCAGGCCGGTTCCTTACGATCCCATCAAGGCAAGGGCGTTGTTGAAAGAAGCGGGATGGGAAGACCATGACGGTAACGGCATCCTCGATAAGGACGGGCAGGAGTTCAGGTTCACGATAATGACGAACCAGGGCAACGATACGAGGAAGACAACCGCCGAGATCATACAGCGCAGGCTCAGGGACATCGGAGTGGCGGCGGAGGTCAGGATAATCGAATGGGCGACGTTCCTGTCGGAGTTCATCGATAAGGGTAAGTTTGAGGCCGTGATAATGGGATGGAACCTATCAAGGGACCCGGACTGTTACGATATCTGGCACTCGTCAAAGACGCGCCCGGGCGAGTTTAATTTTATCGGTTACAAGAACGAGGAAGTCGATAAGTTATTGCTGGAAGGCCGGAGGGAGTATGACCGGGACATAAGGCGTCAGATCTACAACAGGATAAACAGGCTCATATTCGACGACCATCCGTGTATTTTTCTGTATGTCCCCGACGCGCTGCCGATAGTGCATGCCAGGTTCAGGGGGATCGAGCCGGCGCCCGCGGGTATCGGCTATAATTTCATAAAATGGTACGTCCCGACCGGAGAGCAGAGATACACGAGATGGTGAACTATATCGTTAGAAGGCTGATGGGAATGGTGCCGGTGCTGATCGGCATAACACTTATCACATTTTTTGTGATACACCTGTCCCCCGGAAAGCCGACACGGCTCCAGGCGGAGATGTCGCCTAAGATATCGCTTGAGGCGCGCGAAAAGCTCGATAGATTGTACGGGCTCGATAAGCCCGTGCATGTCCAGTACTGGGAATGGGTAAAGAGGCTCTCGGCCATGGACCTCGGGAAGTCATTCGTGGATGAGAGGCCGGTATCGGAAAAGATCGGGGAGAGGATACCGATAACGATCGCGATCAACGTGCTGTCGCTGATCATGATATTCCTGGTCGCTGTCCCCATTGGGATAACCAGCGCGGTCCGGGAGGGCTCGGAGTATGACAGGATATCCACCGTCTTCGTGTTCATAGGATTCGCAATGCCGACATTCTGGCTCGCATTGCTGTTGATGAGCCTGTTCGGTGTCAACCTGGGATGGCTGCCGGTATCCGGGATAAAATCCATAGACTTTGAGGATTACAACCTGGTCGAGAAGATATTTGACCTGATAAGGCATCTCGCGCTGCCGGTATTCGTATCCGCGTTCGCGGGTCTTGCCGGCATATCCAGGTACATGAGGGCAAGCATGCTCGAGATACTCAACAAGGATTTCGTCAGGACCGCTCGGGCGAAGGGCCTGCCCGAAAAACAGGTAATATATAAGCACGCGCTCAGGAACGCGCTGCTTCCGATCGTTACGATTATCGGGCTGTCGGTCCCGGGCCTGATCGGAGGGAGCGTCATATTCGAGTCCATATACGCGATACCCGGCATGGGCAAGCTTTTCTATGACTCTGTCATGGCAAGGGATTACCCGGTTATAATGGGCGTGCTGTTCATCGGCGCGGTATTGACGCTGATAGGCAACCTTATAGCCGATGTGATGTACGCGTACGCGGACCCGAGGATAAGGATGTCCGGAAGATGAGGAAACTAAATAAGCTGACGATATTCGGTCTTGTAGTCGTAGCGGTGATGGCTTCCGCCGCGCTGTTCGCCCCGTTTATTGTAAGGCAGGACCCCGGAGCTATAGACCTGCAGAACGGACTTATGCCGCCTTCCGCCTCGCATATAATGGGGACGGATTCGCTCGGACGCGACCTGTTCAGCAGGATGGTATTCGGTGCGCGGATATCATTGAGCGTGGGTTTCGTCGCGGTCGGCATATCATTAATAGCCGGGGTCATATTCGGTTCGATCGCAGGTTATTACGGAGGATGGGTAGACAGCGTAATATCGAGGTTCATAGATATAATGTTGTGCTTCCCGGCATTTTTCCTCATATTGGCGACTATCGCGGTGTTGGGCCCGAGCATCTGGAACATTATGATAATAATAGGGCTGACCAGCTGGATGGGGGTCGCCAGGTTGATCAGGGCCGAGATATTGAGCCTTAAGGAGAGGGAGTTCGTCGAAGCCGCAAGGGCGGTCGGAGCGAGCGACTTCAGGATAATAACGCGCCACCTCATACCCAACGGGATGGGCCCGGTCCTTGTCAGCGCGACTCTCGGGGTCGCCGGGGCTATCCTCACGGAGTCGGGGCTGAGCTTCCTTGGGCTTGGCGTCCAGCCGCCCGTACCGAGCTGGGGGAACATACTTACCGAGGCGAAATCGACCCTCGGAATAGCATGGTGGATAACGGTATTCCCGGGCCTTGCGATACTGATAACGGTCCTCGGTTATAACCTTCTCGGAGAAGGGTTGCGCGAGCATTTCAACCCTCACAGGAAACAATGAGAAAAGAGCCCCTGCTGGAGATAGCGGACCTGCGGCTGGATTTCAGGCAGGGCGACAGGATAGTCGAAGCCGTCCGCGGGGTCGACCTGAAAGTGTTTGAGGGGGAGATCCTCGGCCTGGTCGGAGAATCCGGTTCCGGCAAATCGGTCACTGCGCTTTCGATAACTGGTTTGCTCCCGAAAACGGCGTCGGTAAGGTCCGGAAAGATATTTTTCGACGGAATGGACCTGCTCGCGTCCCCGGAAGAAGACCTGAGAAAGGTCAGGGGATCCAGGATATCCTACGTGTTCCAGGACCCGGCGTCATCGCTGAACCCGGTATTTACGATAGGCGAACAGCTCATGGAGACGGTAGTGCTCCACCAGAAGGCCGCCGGCCGCGCCCGCGCGTTCGATATAGCGGTGGAGTCGCTCAAGGACGTGGGTATGCCGTCGCCGAAGGAACTGATGTCCGCCTATCCTCACCAGCTCTCGGGCGGGATGAGGCAGAGGGTCATGATAGCGATGGCGATCAGCTGCAGGCCGAAACTGCTGATAGCGGACGAGCCGACAACGGCCCTCGATGTGACCGTCCAGGCCCAGATATTGGAACTGCTTTCGGAATTAAAAGAAGAGTTATCCCTTACGGTAATATTGATCACGCACGACCTGTCCATCGTATCGCAGGTCGCCGAGAAGACGGCGGTCATGCAGCAGGGCAGGATCGTGGAATACGGCGACACCGAAATGGTGTACAGGAAACCGTCGCATCCGTACACGAAGAAATTGATCGATTGTATCCCAAAAATAGGCGGCAGATAGAATGCAACCCCTGTTGTCGGTCGAGGATGTCAGGAAATATTTTCCGGTCGAGCGCGGCCTTGCGCGAAAGCTTGTAGGCACGGTCAGGGCGGTCGACGGTATCTCATTCAAAATAGAGGCGGGCAAGACCCTCGGCCTGGTCGGAGAATCCGGCTGCGGCAAGACGACGCTTTCCCGGATACTTCTTAATCTCCTGGTGCCGACAGGCGGAAAGGTCGTATTCGACGGGGTCGATATAACCGGCCTTTCGAGCGGCAGGATGCGCCCGCTCAGGAAGGGGCTCCAGGCCGTGTTCCAGGATCCGTACAACTCCCTCGACCCGAGGATGAAGGTAGGAGAGATACTTGCCGAACCGCTGCTTGTGCACCGCATCGGGAATGCGAAGGAAAGGAAGGAGAGGGTATCAGACCTGCTGTCGAAGGTCGGGTTGATGCCTGACCACGCGAGGCGGTTCCCTCACCAGTTCAGCGGAGGAGAGAGGCAGAGGATAGGTATAGCGAGGGCGCTGATGACAAGCCCGAAGCTCGTTATATGCGATGAACCTGTATCATCCCTGGACCTTTCGATACAGGCGCAGATACTGGAGCTGCTTAGGTCCGTACAGGAGGAATTCGGGCTGTCTTATCTTTTCATTTCCCATGACCTTCGCGTGATCGAGGCGGTATCGGATAATGTGCTCGTAATGTACCTCGGAAAGGCGTTTGAGTATGCCTCTACGGCAGGCCTTTATTCGGCGCCGGTGCATCCGTATACGGAAGCGCTGTTCTCGGCGATCTCCCTGGGCCCCGGAAGAAAAACGAAAAGGATATCCGTAAAAGGTGAGCCCCCGTCCCCGATCTCGCCGCCTCCGGGATGCAAATTCCATCCGCGCTGCCCCTACGCGGAGCCGCAGTGCGGGGTAAAGGAGCCGTCATTGGAGGAGGTCCGGCCGGGGCATTTTGTTGCATGCCCTCCGAGGGTGTTGCATTTTAAGCGTCTATCTAATATAATATAGCCAAAAGAAGAAGGTGAGAAGATGCAAAATATATTGGGTAAGCTGGTGCCTTACGTCCTGACGTTCGTGCCTATCTTTATGGCGGTCAACGCGTTCGGTAACATCCCGCTTTATCTGTCGATGTCGGAAGGCATGAAGTCCTCCGATCGTTCGAAGGTGATAAATAACAGCATACTTGTCGCGAGCATTATCGCGATATTGTTCATGTTCCTCGGTAATATCATCCTGAAGTATATGAACGTCACGGTGCAGGACTTCAGGATCGCGGGCGGCATAATGCTCCTGGTCCTGTCGATACACCTGCTCCTGCCGGGCGAAGACAAAAGGGGCCATCCCAACGTGGACGTCGGGATATTCCCTCTCGGAACGCCGCTTATAACGGGCCCCGCAGTCCTTACGACGGTGCTTATATTAAGGGGAGCTTACGGCTGGCTTCCGACGGCGGTGTCGATAATATTGAACATGCTGTTCATGTGGTTTGTCCTATTGAAGGCCGACCTCTTCATAAAGGTGCTCGGGAAGGGCGGTACGAGGGCGCTTGCAAAGGTATCGGACATATTCCTCGCGGCCATAGCCGTGATGATGATAAGGAACGGATTGCTTGAGATTATTATCGCGGTCTTCTTTAACCCGGCGGTGAAGAAATAACATGAAGAACGTAGTCGCTTTCATAATGGCGGGCGGAAAGGGCGAGAGGCTCTACCCGTTGACAAGGGACCGCACTAAGCCGGCCGTCCCGTTCGGCGGCATATACAGGATCATCGATGTCACTCTGTCAAACTGCGTGAACTCGGATATCCGCAGGATACACGTCCTGCTGCAGTATAAGTGCAATTCGCTTATCAGGCACCTGAGGCTCGGATGGAACATCTTCGACGCGGAACTCGGGGAATATATCGATATCGTCCCGGCGCAGATGAGGACCGGCGACACCTGGTATATGGGCACCGCCGATTCGATATACCAGAACCTGTATTTCATCGAGACCGAGAAGCCGGAATATGTGCTGATACTCGCGGGCGACCATATCTATAAGATGGACTATTCGGAGATGGTCGAATACCACAAGGCGAAGGGCGCCGATTGCACCGTCGCGGTGGTCGAGATGAAAAAGGATGAATCCGGGCATTTCGGAATAGTAGAGGTCGACCGCAACGAGCGCATACTGGGATTCGAAGAGAAACCGAAGGCCCCAAGGACGATACCCGGCGATCCGGGGCATGTTTACGCTTCGATGGGAATATACGTATTCAGCACGAATGTGTTAAAAGAAGAACTCGGCATAGACGCGCTGAAGGCCGACAGCAAACATGATTTCGGGAAGAACATACTTCCTTCGATGGTATCGAAGAAGTCGAAGGTCTTCGCATATAATTTCAAGGATGAGAACAAGAAAGAGGCCAAGTACTGGCGCGATATAGGGACGCTCGACGCGTTCTATGACGCGAACATGGACCTGATAAACGTGACGCCGGTATTCAACCTTTATGATAACGATTGGCCTATAAGGACCTATATGGAGAAGTTCCCGCCGGCGAAGTTCGTCTTTGCCGGGGGCGATGACGGGATGCGCATAGGCGCAGCGCTGGATTCGATGGTCGCGAACGGATGCATAATCTCGGGCGGGCGCGTCGAGCGCTCGATACTATCGAACAATGTCAGGATAAACAGTTATTCGAGCGTGACGGATTCGATAATCATGGAAGGCGTGGATATAGGCAGGAACGCGAAGATCAGGCGCGCGATAGTCGATAAGGACGTAAAGATCCCGTCCGGGGCGGAGATAGGCTACGACCTGGAAGAAGACAAGAAGAGGTTCACGGTGACGGAGTCCGGGCTTGTAGTCGTAGCTAAAGGGACGGTCATCGAGAGATAGATGCGGACGGATAAGGTCTTCGCCGTAAGGGACCTGTTGTTTAAGAGGTTCGGCAGGCTGAAGTTCAGGACGGAGAAAGATGCGGTAGGCGAGCTAGTCAAGACCATCCTCTCCCAGAATACCTCCGATATCACCTCGCTGCGCGCATTCGGGAACCTGAAGCGCCGTTTCAAGGATTGGGAAAGCCTGAGAAGGTCGGGGTT
Organism: Candidatus Omnitrophota bacterium; assembly: GCA_041653555.1. Taxonomy (GTDB): domain Bacteria; phylum Omnitrophota; class Gorgyraeia; order Pluralincolimonadales; family Pluralincolimonadaceae; genus UBA6215. The sequence goes on along the minus strand of JBAZFE010000002.1, from coordinate 23,406 downwards.
GCCTTCGATAAGGCGCGAGATAATGATCGCGGGGTTGTCGAATATAAAGGCGCCCAGGATAAAGGGCGCTTTGAATGAAATAGCGGAGCGCAGGGGTTCATTAAGCCTCGGGTTCCTTAGCAGCATGAGCCTGGGCGAGGGTTACAGGTTCCTGAGGTCGATAAAAGGGATCGGGCCGAAGACAGCAGCCATTGTGTTATTATTCTCGTTTAGGAAACCGATAATGCCCGTAGACACTCATATATTCAGGATAATGAAGAGGCTGGGCCTGATAGGGCCTGGAACGACAAGGGAGAAGGCCCAAGAGTACCTGACATCGGCCTCCCCGGAACACGCGATCAGGGAGTTCCACGTGCACCTGATAATGCTGGGCAGGGAGGTGTGCACTGCGCGGGAACCGAAATGCCAGTTGTGCAATTTGAAGGCGTTGTGCAAATATTACGGAGATGAGTATGGAAGACGGCATGCTAAGGATAGGAAAAAAAGAATTTAAGTCGAGGCTGCTTGTCGGCACCGGCAAGTATGCCGCTTTCGATATAATGGAGAAGGCCCTTGAGGCGTCCGGCGCGGAAGTCGTGACGGTCGCGATAAGGCGGCTGGACCTCGGCGAGGCCGGGCAGAAGAAGGGATCCCTGCTTGACCATATCGACAGGAATAAATATACTATATTGCCTAATACCGCCGGCTGCTACACCGCCGAAGACGCGATCAGGATAGCAAGGATGGCGAGGGCCATGGGATTGTCGGAGATGGTCAAGCTCGAGGTCATTGGCGACGAGAAGACTCTGATGCCTGACACGGAAGCCCTGCTGGCCGCGACAAAGATACTGGTCAAGGAAGGTTTCACGGTCATGCCCTACACGAACGACGACCCGATAATGGCCAGGAAGCTTGCCGATGCGGGCGCCGCATGCGTGATGCCGCTGGCGTCCCCGATAGGTTCGGGCATGGGCGTATTGAACCCGGTAAATATCCGTTTCATACAGGAAGCGGTAAAGGTCCCGGTCATCGTAGACGCGGGCGTAGGGACGGCGTCTGACGCCGCCGCGGCTATGGAGCTCGGGGTCGGAGGCGTGCTGATGAATACGGGCATCGCCGGCGCGAAGGACGCGGTAGGCATGGCTAAGGCGATGAAGATGGCCGTCGAGGCGGGAAGGCTTGCATACCTGTCGGGAAGGATACCTAAGAGGCAGTATGCGTCGGCATCCAGCCCGTCGGAAGGTATTATCAAATAATGGTAAGAAAAGCGCAGGTCAGGGACGCAAAGAAGATACATGAACTCGTCGGTTTCTATGCGCGCAGGAAGGAGATGCTTCCGCGCTCAGAGGATGATATAGCCGAAGGCATAAGGGATTTCTTTGTGTTGGAGCGGGACGGGAGCGTCCTGGGCTGCGCCGCGCTGCATATTTATTCAGCCGGTCTGGCCGAGATAAGGTCCCTCGCGGTCGATGAGAACAACATCAATAAAGGCATCGGCAGCGAGTTGGTAAAGGCCTGCATAGAAGAAGCAGGGAAGCTCGGGCTAAAAAGTGTTTTTGCGTTAACGCTTAAATCAGAATTCTTCGGTAAGTTCGGGTTTATCCCCACGGAGAAGAAGAAACTTCCGCAGAAGATCTGGAACGACTGCAGCATCTGCTCGAAATTCGCGGATTGCGACGAAGTCGCCTATGTGAAGGAGCTGTAAATGGGATATACGATAACCGAAAAGATATTGCTCGCGCATACCGACAGGAAGTCCGTTGCGCCCGGCGATTTGATCGACTGCAAGGTCGACCTCTGCCTCGGCAACGATATAACGGCGCCGATAGCGATATCCGAGTTCGAGAAGACCGGGATAGGCGAGGTCTTTGATAAAAATAAGATCGCCTTGGTCCCTGATCATTTCTCCCCGGCGAAGGACGTAAAGTCAGCCGAACAGCTGAAAATATTACGGGATTTCGCGAAGAAGTATAAAATTAAATATTATTATGAGATCGGCTGCATGGGCATAGAGCATGCGCTGCTTCCGGAAGAAGGGCTTACCATGCCCGGAGACCTTATCATCGGCGCGGACTCGCATACCTGCACATACGGGGCGGTAGGGGCTTTTTCTACCGGCGTCGGTTCCACAGACCTCGCGGCGGCCTACGTCCGCGGCAGGGTCTGGTTCAAGGTCCCCGAGTCTATAAAGTTCATATACAGCGGAAAACCTAACAAGTGGGTCGGAGGCAAGGACCTCATATTGTACACGATAGGCGATATCGGCGTCGACGGCGCTTTATACAGGTCCATGGAGTTCACGGGAGACGCGATAGCCCGCCTTCCGATGGATGACAGGTTCGCGATGTGCAATATGGCGATAGAGGCCGGCGGCAAGAACGGCATAGTCGCGCCTGATGATACGACCGTTAAATACGTGGAGGAGACCTCGAAGAGGTCAAAGAAGAAATGGAAGATATATAAGAGCGACAAGGATGCCGTATATTCGCAGGTCAAGGAATATGACGTCTCGAAGCTCGAACCGATGGTGTCGTTGCCGCCTTTGCCTTCGAACGCGAAACCCGTAAGCCAGGTCAAAGACGTCAAGATAGACCAGTCGGTCATAGGCTCGTGCACTAACGGCCGCATAACGGACCTCAGGATCGCCGCGAAGGTGTTAAAGGGCAAGAAGGTGCATAAGGATGTGCGCTGCATAATCTTCCCCGCCACTCAGGCGATATACCTCCAGGCGATGAAGGAAGGATTGTTAGAGACGTTCGTGAAATCGGGCTGCGCGGTATCAACGCCGACCTGCGGGCCCTGCCTCGGAGGGCATATGGGCATATTGGCGGCGGGCGAGCGCGCGATAGCCACCACGAACAGGAACTTTGTCGGGCGCATGGGGCATTTGAAATCGGAGGTATACCTCTCGAACCCCGCCGTGGCAGCCGCGTCTGCCATAAAGGGCAGGATCGCGCATCCGGAGGAAGTCATATGATACTTAAAGGCAAGGCCTGGAAATTCGGGAACGACATAAATACCGACGAGATAATCCCTGCGAAGTACCTCGTGACGGTCGACCCGAAAGAACTCGGGGCTAATTGCATGGACGGGATAATGCCCGGGTTCTCAAAAAGGGTCACCGCGGAGGATATCATTGTTGCCGGTAAGAATTTCGGATGCGGCTCGAGCAGGGAGCACGCGCCGATATCGATAAAGGGATGCGGGATATCATGCGTGATAGCGGAGAGCTTCGCGAGGATATTCTTCCGCAACAGCATAAACATAGGGCTTCCCATATTCGAATGCGCGGAAGCCGCTAAGGCAATAACGGAAGGCGACGAAGTGGAAGTCGACGCCTCGACGGGGTTGATCAGGAACCTCACAAAGGAACAGGTGTACAAGGCCAAGCCGATGCCGGAGTTCATGCAGGAACTTATCGGGGCGGGCGGGCTGATGAAATGGGTGGTCAAGAAAAAATGAGCAATTACAGGATCGCGGTAATACCCGGCGACGGAACGGGGCCGGAAGTCATCAACGAGGGCCTCAAGGTCATCAAGGCCGCCTCGCAAAAATTCGGCTTCAAATATGAGACGAATGTATTCGATTTCAGCGGCGAACGCTACCTGAGGACCGGCAAGACGGTCGATGACAAGGACGTCGAGGAACTCAGGAAGTATAATGCCATATATCTCGGCGCGGTAGGGCATCCGGAAGTCAAACCCGGCATCCTCGAGACGCAGGTCCTGTTGAAGCTGCGCTTCGCGCTCGACCAGTATATAAACCTAAGGCCGGTCAAGCTGTACAATTCGGCGTATTGCCCGCTCAAGGACAAGAAGCCTGAGGATATAGATTTCGTCGTCGTGCGCGAGAACTCCGAAGGCCTTTATAAGGGAATGGGAGAGTTCCAGAAGAAAGGCACGTCCGATGAGGTCGCGATACAGATATCCTATAACACGCGCAAGGGAGTCGAACGCTGCATACGCTATGCGTTTGAGCTGTGCAAGAAACGCAACAAGAAAAGGAAGCTCACGCTCTGCGGCAAGACCAACGTGCTGACATACGCGTGGGACCTCTGGCAGAGGACTTTCAATGAGGTCGCAAAAGATTATCCGGAGGTCAAGACCGATTACGCGCACGTAGATGCCACGACGATGTGGTTCGTGAAGAACCCCGAATGGTTCGACGTGATCGTGACGGATAACCTCTTCGGCGACATCATAACCGACCTCGGCGCGATGATACAGGGCGGCATGGGTATCGCGGCGGGAGGCAATATTAATCCCAAGGGTGTTTCGATGTTCGAGCCGATAGGCGGTTCTGCGCCGAAATACACCGGCCAGAATGTCATCAATCCCCTGGCAGCGATATGCGCCGGAGGCATGATGCTCGAGAACCTCGGAGAAGCGAAGGCCGGAAAGGCGATCGAGGACGCGGTAATAAAATTGGTCAACACAAAATTGAAATCATTGGCAGCCGGAAAGATGGGCTATTCCACGAGCCAGGTAGGCGATCTGGTTGTCGAAAATCTATAAGGACGAAGATGAAAAAGAAGAATAAATACAATGTGGCTGTGGTCGGCGTCGGGGTCGTGGGTGTCGAAATGCTGCGCGTGCTGCGCCAGCGGAATTTTCCCGTCGGGGAATTGCGCGTCATGGCGCGCAGCGCCAGGGAGATAGACGTCGACGGGCAGAAGTATGCCGTGCAGGCTGTATCGCCGGAAGGTTTTGACGGTATGGACATAGCGCTTTTCGCGGGTACCGAGGGCGAGAAGGGCGCGGCTGTTACCTTCGCCAAGGAGGCGGTAAAGAGGGGCTGCGTCGTCATAGATAACGGCGCGGATTTCCGCATGGACCCTGATGTGCCGCTTGTTGTCCCTGAGGTGAACGGCAAGGACGTCAAGAAGCATAAGGGCATTATCGCGAACCCGAACTGCTCGACCGTACAGATGGTCGTTGCGCTTGAGCCGATACGCAAGAAGGCGGGCCTGAAGAGGATAATCGTGACCACCCTGCAGGCATCCTCCGGGGCCGGCAAGAGTGCGGTGGAACAGCTCAACGCCGAGAATGCGGCTGTCGCCGCGGGCGGATACGATAAGATCAATGTTAATGTCGATCGTTCGATGCCGCAGCAGCTGGCATATAACGTCTTCCCGCATATAGGGGGATTCGCCGAATGCGATTATACCAGCGAAGAGTGGAAGCTCGTAAAAGAGACGCATAAGATAATGCATGACTCCAAGATAAAGGTCTCGGCGACCACCGTCAGGGTGCCGGTAAGGACGGGGCATTCCGAGTCTGTCTATATCGAGACCGCGAAACGAATAAGCCCGGACAGCGTGAGGAAGCTTCTCGCAAGGTCGCCGGGTATAATAGTCATAGACGACGCCAAGAAGGGGCTTTATCCGATGCCCAAAGATGTCGAGGGCAGGGATGAGACCTTCGTCGGCCGCATACGCTGCGACTGTTCAGTCAAGAACGGCCTGTGGCTATGGGTCGTCGCAGACAACCTGCGCAAAGGCGCCGCAACAAATGCGGTACAAATAGCCGAATGCGTAATATCCTCCTCAAAATAGAATACGAAGGGACGGATTATTCGGGCTGGCAATCCCAGAAGAACGCCCGGAGCATCCAGGACACGATAGAAGCCGCGCTTAAACGGATAACAGGCCGTGAGGCGCGGCTTATCTCTTGCGGCCGGACCGACGCGGGAGTCCACGCGGTAAGCCATTTCGCGAATTTCAAGACATCCTCCGCTATACCCCTCTACAAACTTCAAAGGGCGCTCAACAGCCTATTGCCGAAGGATATCGTAATAAAGGAAACGAAAGACGTCCCGTTGAAATTCCACGCGCAGTTCGACGCCAGGTCGAAGACTTACAGGTACACTATAATGACCGGCAGCTCGCCCTCGGCGATAGAGAGGAACCTCACGGCGTATATCCCGTATAAGCTCAACCTCGCGCTGATGAAGAAGGAATCCGGGGCGCTTATAGGAAAGCATGATTTCAAGTCGTTCCAGGCGGCGGACAGGATAGAACGCTCATCGGTCCGCACTATCAAGAAGCTAACCTTGAAGAGGAAGGGCGGAAAGATAATCATGGACGTGGAGGCCGACGGGTTCCTGTATAACATGGTAAGGAACATCGCCGGGACCCTCATAGGCATCGGCCGAGGCAGGATCCCCGCAGGAGGCATGGCGAGGATACTTAAAGCGAAGGACAGGAAGGCGGCGGGAGAGACCGCGCCTTCAAAAGGGCTCTGCCTTATAGAGGTAAAATACTAGAATGCGCTTGTTTATGCGCTATCGAACACGCCGGAATAAAATATTCTTGACAATAACCGGTTTTATGTTATAATCTTACGTCTTAACAACTAATCCAAGTGAGGAAGGCTAAATAAGATGGTAACGAATCCGAAATGGCAGGAAAAATGGTTTATTGTGGACGCCGACGGCGTTGTGCTGGGAAGGCTCGCCGTGGCAGTCTCGCGCGTACTTTCAGGCAAGCATAAACCCACGTACCGCAAAGACTTAAACGTCGGTGACGGTGTAGTGGTGATCAATGCGGCGAAGATAAGGGTGACCGGTAAGAAGCTTTTGGCGAAGGAGTACGATTGGTATTCCGGGTATCCGGGCGGCAGGAGGACGGAGAATCTCGAAGACCTGTTGAAGAGGAAGCCCGAATACGTCATAACACATGCGATAAAGGGAATGCTGGCGAAAAATAAGGTCGGCAAAAACGCGTTAGGTAAATTGAGGGTATTCGCGGGCAAAGAACATGACCTGTCCGCTCAGAAACCGGAGACCTTAAAGGTCTAATATCAGGAGAACGATGGAAGCGCAGTTGAAATTACAGGGAACAGGAAGAAGGAAAGAATCCACGGCGAGGGTAACGCTGAAGCCGGGTTCGGGCCAGATTCTGGTCAATAAGAGGGCATTGGACGATTACTTCCCGAGAGAGACGCTCAGGATGGTGCTGAGGGAACCGCTCGAGGCAACCCAGACCGGGGCCAAGTACGATATAGTGGTCAACGTCGAAGGCGGCGGAGTGTCGAGCCAGGCAGGTGCCGTGCGTTTAGGCATTGCACGCGCCTTGCTTAAGGTGGATTCCAATTTTCGTCCGGCATTGCGCGGACGCGGGCTTTTGACCCGCGATCCCCGTATGAAGGAACGAAAGAAATACGGACAAAAAGGAGCACGTAAGCGGTTCCAGTGGACTAAACGTTAACGCAATTTACATAGGGCAATAACACGCCTATTCCGACGGGACTTCGTGCTTGACGGAATAGGCGTTTTTATTTTATAATCAAGTCAGCGATAATATCCGAAAGGCGGCCTAACGGCATAACATGGCAAATAAAAATACGAGGGTAGCTATTGTCGGCGCGACGGGTTATGCCGGCTGCGAACTCATAAGAATACTACTGAGGCATCCGGAAGCCACCATAACCTCTGTCAGCAGGAGGGCGGAAGGGTCCGATAAGATATCCGACATATTTCCCGTGTTCAGGGGTTTACTGGAACTTGCGTGCGATAATGTGGATGTCCCGCAGATATGCAGATCGGCCGATGTCATATTCCTGTCGCTTCCTCACAGGGTCTCCATGATATTTGTGCCGGATTTCCTGAAAGCAGGGAAGAAGGTCATAGACCTGAGCGCTGATTACAGGCTTAAGGATGCGGCCGTATATGAGAAATGGTACGGGACAAAACATACGAGCCCGGAGCTGCTTAAGACGGCCGTATACGGATTGCCCGAGCTGCATAGGGCGGAGATATCAAAAAGCAAATTCGTGGCCAATCCGGGATGCTATCCCACAGGCTCGATACTCGGATGCGCGCCCCTCCTAAAGAAGGGTATGATAGATGTTTCACAAATAATCATCGACGCGAAGTCGGGGGCGACAGGAGCGGGAAGGACGCCGTCGCTCGCGCTGATGTTCTCCGAAACTAACGAGAACCTGAAAGCTTATAAGGTAAACCAGCACCAGCATATGCCTGAGATCGACCAGGCTCTTTCGGAGGCCGCGGGGTCGAGGGTGGAGGTTACTTTCACTCCTCACCTCGTGCCCATGAACAGGGGGATACTTTCGACGATATATATGACGCTCGGAAAGGATTCAAGCGCGGCGGAATTGCTGGAAATTTACGGCCGGTTCTATAAGGACTCGCCGTTCGTCAGGGTCCTTGAAGAGGGCGCATTCCCCGAGACGAAGAATGTGTTCGGGACTAATTTCTGTGATATAGGCATAAAGGTTACCGGCAGGAGGGCGATAGTCATTACGGCGATCGATAACCTGTATAAGGGCGCGTCATCGCAGGCCGTGCATAACATGAACCTGATGCAGGGTTTTGACGAAAAGCTGGGCCTCGCCTGATGAAGACGATAAAGGGCTCGGTGACGGCGCCTGAGGGCTTTTTAGCTTCAGGGATAAACTGCGGGATAAAGAAGAAGAAACTAGACCTCGCGTTGATCCTTTCCGGAGTTCCGGCGCATGCGGCAGGCGTATGCACTAGGAATACCGTGAAAGCGGCGCCGGTCGTATTGACCGGGAATAATCTGAAGGACGGCTGGGCGCAGGCGATAATAGCCAACAGCGGGAACGCGAACTGCCTTAACGGCAGGGACGGCATGAAATGGGCGAAGGATACCGCAAGGGCAGTCTCTTCCGGGACCGGCATAGCGATCGATGATGTGCTTGTCGCTTCTACCGGCATAATAGGAAAGCCCCTTCCTGTCGAGCGGATAACGTCGGCCGTGCCTTCGCTAGTAAAAGGGCTCAGCAAAAATGGCGAACTAAGCGCGGCAAAAGCGATAATGACGACCGACCTGGATGATAAGAGGATCGCGGTCGCGGTGGATATAGGCGGTAAGACGGTGAAGGTCGGCGGAATAGCCAAAGGCTCCGGCATGATATGCCCTAACATGGCAACTATGTTGTGCTTCATCACAACGGACGCGGATATTGAGCCGAGGGCGCTTAAGGCATCCCTGAAGGATGCCGTGGAAGACTCGTTCAACATGGTGACCGTTGACGGGGATATGAGCACGAATGACACGGTGCTTGTGCTCGCGAACGGCCTTGCAAAAAATCCGCGGATCAAATACGGCGGCAGGAATTACGATGTATTTTACGGCGCACTAAGCCATGTCATGGCCTTCCTCGCGAAAGAAGTCGCGAGGGACGGAGAGGGCGCCGCGAAATTCGTCGAGATTAACGTGAAGGGCCTGAAGAGCAAAAAGGATGCCAGGAAGATGGCTATGGAGATAGCCAACTCGAGCCTGGTCAAGACGGCTATAGCGGGAGAGGACCCGAACATCGGAAGGATCGCTTCATCCGCGGGCGCGTCCTGTGTGAAGTTCGACGAATCGAAAATGGATATCTCGCTGAACGGGATAAAGATCGTGAACTGCGGTAAGGCGAGGTTCGACCTGAGGCCGGAAGCCAAGAGATCGATGAAGAGCAAGGATATTAAGATTACGGTTGACCTGAGATCCGGCAAAGGTTCCGCTACGGCGTGGACCTGCGACCTTACGGAAGGTTATATAAAAATAAATGCAAGATATAATTAAAAAGGCGGATGTCCTGATCGAGGCGCTGCCTTACATAAAGAAGTTCAGGGGCAAGACCGTCGTCATAAAGGCCGGCGGCAGCATGATGGAAGACCGGAAGGTCATCTCCGGGATTTTCCAGGATATCATATTCATGAGCCTGGTAGGCATAAGGCCTGTCATCGTACACGGAGGCGGGTCTAGGATATCCGCTAATATGAAGGCGGCGGGGCTTGTGCCTGAGTTCGTAGACGGGTTCAGGGTGACCGACGCGAAGACGATGAAGATAGTCGACGATACCCTCGACGAGACTAACAGGGAGATAGCGGAAGATATTAACGGTCTCGGCGGAAAGGCGAAAGCGCTCAGCGCCAAAAAGGACGGCATAATAAAAGCGTCAAAGATGCCGCACATGGGAAAGGATATGGGGTTCCTCGGAAAGATAGTGTCGATAGATATAAGGCCGATAGTCAAGACCCTTAACGGAGGCGCGATACCGGTGATAACACCGGTCGGGAAAGGCAGGGACGGCAAGGCCTATAACATAAATGCCGACCTGGCCGCAAGCGCGATAGCGGCGGCCATAAAGGCGGAGAAATTCGTATTGATAACCGATACGAAGGGCATATTGAGGGACGAGTCGGATGAAAGCACGCTCATACCGACGCTGAAAAAGAGGGAAGCCGAGGACCTGATAAAGAGGGGGATAATCAAGTCGGGCATGATCCCGAAGGTCAAGGCGGTAATGGGCGCGCTGGCAAAAGGCGTGAACAAGACGCATATAATCGACGGCAGGTTAAGCCATGCGATACTGCTCGAGATATTCACGGATAAAGGGATAGGGACGGAGATAGTAAGATGAGCCAAGCAGAAGATACTAAGAAGTTATACGATGAATTTGTCATGCCGACATACGCCAGGGTGCCTATAGTGCTGGTAAGGGGCAAGGGCGTCAATGTATACGATATAGAGGGGAATGAATACCTTGATTTCTTTCCCGGATGGGCGGTCTCGGGCATAGGGCATTGCCATCCGAAGGTCGTGAGGGCGATCAGGGAACAGGCGGGAAAGATGATCCATGTCTCGAACAATTTCTACAACGAGCTTCAGGGTAAGCTCGCGAAGAAGATCATAGGGCATTCGTTCCCGGGAAAAGTCTTTTTCTGCAACAGCGGCGCGGAAGCGAACGAAGCGGCGATCAAGCTGGCAAGGAAGGCCGGATACCCGTCCGGAAAATATGAGATAGTAACGATGGAGGGTTCGTTCCACGGCAGGACCATTACAACTATAACGGCTACGGCCCAGCCGAAATACCAGGAAGGCTTCGGCCCGTTGCCCGGCGGTTTCGTGTACGCGAAGTTCAACGACCTGCAGTCGGTATTGTCGAAGATAACAGACAGGACCGCGGCCATCATGCTCGAGCCGATACAGGGCGAGGGCGGGATCAACATCGGCTCGGAAGAGTTCATGTCAGGGCTCCGGAAGATATGCGACGAAAAGAAGATATTACTGATCCTTGACGAGGTACAGACGGGCATAGGCAGGACCGGAAAGATGTTCTGCTACCAGCATTACGGGATCACGCCGGATATCATTACGCTGGCAAAGACGCTCGGGGGAGGTTTTCCGATCGGCGCGATGGTGGCCGGGGAGAATATCGCCGATGTGCTGCAGCCGGGAACGCATGCCTCTACATTCGGAGGCGGCCCGCTTGCCTGCGCGGCATCGCTGGCTACGTTCGCTGCGATCGAAGAGGGCGATATGGTCGAGAAGGCCGTGAGGAGGGGAAGATACCTCTATAACAGGCTTTCGCTTTTGAAGAAGGATTTCCCGTTCGTAAAAGTCGTCAGGGGCAAGGGCCTTATGCAGGCGGTCGAACTCGGCATAGAGGGAAGGCAGATAGTCGATAAATGCGCGGCGAAGGGCCTGCTTATCAACTGCACACAGGTAAAGGTGCTGAGGGTGATGCCGCCGCTTACCGTGAAGAATTCCGATATTGATAAGGCGGTCGGGATAATGCAGGAAGCCATGAAAGGGATAGAAGTTGAAAGCTAAAGACCTTATAACTGTAAACGAATTATCGCAATCGGATATCAGTGAGATATTCGACCTTACGGCTAAATTGAAGGCCGAAGGGAAGATCTCTGCCTGCGAGCCGTTGAGGGGCAAGACCCTCGGGCTCATATTCCAGAAGCCTTCCCTGAGGACAAAGGTATCTTTTGTGGCCGCGATGGCGCAGTTGGGCGGCACGGGGATATACCTTGCGCCCGATGAGGTCAGGCTCGGCGAGAGGGAAGAGATAAAGGATGTCGCAAGGACGCTTTCGAGGTATCTCGACGGCATCGTGGCGAGGACGTTCAAGCACGGAGATGTGGTCGAGCTCGCGAAGTACTCCGGCATCCCCGTCATAAACGGGCTGTCGGATTTTTCGCACCCTTGCCAGGCCCTTTCGGACCTTTATACTGTCAGGGAGAAGAAGGGCGCATTGAACGGGTTGAAGCTCGCTTATATCGGCGACGGCAATAACGTGTGCAATTCGCTGCTTTATATATGCGCAAAATTGGGTGTCAACATATCGGTAGCGGCGCCGAAGGGCTACGGTCCGGATAAGGAAGTGGCCAGGGACGCCGCGGAGACCGCCGGCAGGTCCGGAAGCGAGGTAGTGCTTACGGCCGACCCGGAAAAGGCGGCCGCAGGCGCGGACGTGATATATACCGACGTATGGACGAGCATGGGCCAGGAGAAGGAGAAGGCGAAGAGGATCAAGGCTTTCAAGGGTTTCCAGGTCAACGGCAAGCTTTGCTCGAAGGCGGCGAAGGACTATATTGTGATGCACTGCCTGCCGGCGCACAGGGGCGAGGAGATCACGGAAGAATGCATGGAAGGGGAACATTCGGTGGTCTTCGACCAGGCTGAGAACAGGCTTCACGTGGAAAAAGCTTTATTGCTTTTACTTTTAAAGTGAGGAGAGCATGAATAAAAAAGTAGTTTTAGCATATTCCGGCGGGCTCGACACGTCCGTCATAATCAAATGGTTCGCCAATAAAGGCTATGATGTGGTCGCATATATGGCCGATGTGGGCCAGGAGTCTGATTTCGCGACGTATAAGAAGAGGGCGTTGGCTACCGGGGCCGTAAAAGTGGTGGTCGAGGACCTAAAGGACGAGTTCGTCAAGGACTTCGTCTTCAAGTCACTCAAGGCGGGCGCCGTCTATGAGGGCGGCTACCTGCTGGCGACGGCGCTTTCGAGGCCGATCATAGCGAAGGGGCTGGTCGAGACAGCGCATAAGGAGAAGGCCGGTTATGTCGCGCACGGATGCACGGGAAAAGGCAACGACCAGGTAAGGTTCGAAGTGACCGTGGGATCTATCGATCCCGCGCTTAAGATACTGGCGCCTGTCAGGGAGTGGGAGCTCAAGACAAGGGCCGAAGAGATAGACTATGCGAAGAAGAATAATATTCCCATCGATACAACAAAGAAGAAACCGTACTCGATTGATCTTAATCTATGGGGAATATCGATTGAGAGCGGGAAACTGGAAGATCCTTATTTTGAGCCTGGTGAAGATACGTATCAGCTTACAAAGGGAGTGAATAAGGCTAAGGCGGAGCCTGTCTACGTAGAAATAGAGTTCAATAGGGGTATCCCCGTAAAATTGAACGGTAAGAAGATGGACGGCGTATCGCTTATCCTCAAGCTCGCTAAGATAGCGGGCGAGGCCGGCGTCGGCAGGAGCGATATGGTGGAGAACAGGCTCGTCGGGATTAAATCGAGGGAGATATACGAGGCGCCCGCGGCTTGGACGCTGCATAACGCACATAAGGCGCTCGAGAGCCTTGTCCTCGACAGGGAGACCCTGCATTTCAAGGAGCAGGTATCTCAGAAATATTCCGAGCTGACCTATTACGGGCTCTGGTATACGCCGCTTAAGGAAGCGCTGGATAAGTTCGTGGACGATACGCAGAAGAACGTCAGCGGGACCGTAAGGGTGAAACTGCATAAGGGCCATTGTATCGTCGTGGGAAGGAAGTCCCCGAACTCGCTATATAAGAAGGAACTGGCCACGTACGAGGAAGGCGACAAGTTTGACCAGTCGCTCGCGAAGGGGTTCATCCAGATATGGGGGCTCCCGTACAGGGGATCATATAAGGGGTTGCACAAATGAAAAAGAAGCTGTGGGGGGGGAGATTCAAGAAATCGCAGGACCCTGAATTCGAGGAGTTCTCGTGCAGCATGTATTTCGATTACAGGCTGGCGGAATATGATGTCCTCGGATCGATAGCCCACGCGAAGATGCTGGGCAAATGCGGGATAATCCCTAAGAAGGATTCGGCCGGCATTGTAAGGGGCCTCAATTCGATCATGAAGGAGATCAATTCGGGTAAGTTCATATATGATTTCACCGCCGAAGATATACATACGAATATACAGAACGCGCTGGAAAAGAAGGCCGGCAAAGCTGCAATGAAGCTGCATACCGCCAGGTCGAGGAATGACCAGGTGGCGCTCGATACGAGGATGTACTGCAAGGATAAAGCGCAGGATATGTTCAATCTTGTTGTAGGCGTCCAGAATGCGCTTTTAGCGTTCGCGAGAAAGAACAAGGACGTAATAATACCGGGCCTTACCCATACGCAGCACGCCCAGCCAGTATTGCTGGCTGACCACGCATGGGCATATATCGAGATGCTCGAAAGGGACAAGGCGAAACTGCATTACGCGTATCATGTCGCGGACAACCTGCCTTTAGGCGCATGCGCGCTTGCGGGTACCTCGCTTAAGATCGACAGGAAGTATGTCGCGAGGGAGCTGGGGTTTGCTGCCATATGCGATAACACTATCGATGCCGTCTCCGACAGGGATTTCGTGATTGAGATGCTTGAAGCTGCTTCTTCCGTATCGATGCACCTGTCGAGGCTTGCGTCGGACCTTATAATGTGGGCGACGCCGGAATTCGGGTTCATCGAGATCGACCAGCAATTTTGTACGGGATCGAGCATAATGCCGCAGAAGGTAAACCCGGATTTCCTCGAACTCGTGAGAGGCATGACCGGGCGGATATACGGAAACCTGCTATCGGTCCTGACCATGATGAAGGGACTTCCGCTGGCGTACAACAGGGATATGCAGTGGGATAAACAGCCGTTATTCGATTCGGTAGAGAAGATATCAAAGGTCTTATCGATAATGGGAAGGATGCTTAAAGGAATAAAGGTCAATAAAGAGAATATCGAAAGGGCCTTGCTGGACGAGTCTTTATATGCGACCGACCTTGCGGAATACCTTGTGTCTAAAGGCCTCGATTCAAGGGAGGCGCATTCAGCGATCGGAAAACTTGTTGCGTCCACGCTGGAAAAAAAGGAGAGGATATCGGGCTTGACACTCGTCGAGCTCAGGAAATTTTCAACAAAGTTCGACAGGGACGTATTCAAACTTATGGATCCATGCACATCGGTGAGGTCAAGGAAGAGAGGCAGGTAATGCACGAATTCAAGTATAAGGGCGATGAACTGTTCTGCGAAGACGTCGGTATAGGCGGTATTGCCGCCGCCGTAGGGACGCCGTTCTACCTTTACAGCCACAGGACGCTGTTGGACCATTACAGGAAGATAAGGGAAGCTTTTTCCGAGATAAACCCGCTCATCTGTTTCTCGATGAAGTCCAATTCGAGTTTGGCGGTGCTTACCGCGCTCGTTAAGGCAGGTTCAGGGCTTGACGTGGTATCGGGCGGTGAATTATACAAGGCATTGAAGGTAGGCTGCGACTCGAAAAAGATCGTCTATGCGAGCGTCGGCAAGACCGAGCGCGAGATTGAGAACGCGATAAAGGCGGGCATCCTCTTCTTTAACGTCGAATCCCTGCCGGAGCTCGCGCTTATAGACAAGGTCTCGGGCAAGCTGGGCCGTACCGTCGATTGTACCCTGAGGGCGAACCCCGATGTAGATCCCCATACGCATAAGTTCATCACTACTGGGAAGGCGGAGAATAAGTTCGGGCTGGATTTCAAGACCGTTGAGGAGACCTTCGGCGGCTCCCTGAAGTATCCGCATGTCAGGCTGCGCGGGATCCATGTCCACATAGGCTCCCAGATCACGGAGTCAGGGCCGTTCCGCAAGGCGATAGTAAAGGTCGGAGGCCTTATAGCGAAGATACGTAAGGGCGGAGCGAGGGTCGACTGGCTTAATATCGGCGGAGGCCTCGGGATCATATACAGGAAAGAGCATCCGCAGAGCGCCGAGCGTTTCGCGAAGGCGGTCATACCGCTGATACGCAAGCTCGATGTGCGGCTCATACTCGAACCGGGCAGGTTCATAGTCGGGAACAGCGGGATACTCGTCGCGAAGGTCACTTACGTGAAGAAGACGCGGTCGAAGAATTTCGTGATCGTGGACGCCGCGATGAATGACCTGATAAGGCCGTCGCTCTACGACGCGTACCATGAGATACTTCCGGTCATAAGGAAGCCCGTGCGCCGTAAGGTGCTCGCCGATGTGGTCGGGCCGATATGCGAAACCGGCGATTTCCTCGCGCGGGACAGGAAGCTCCCGGAGTTCCGTTCGGGCGAGCTGCTGGCTGTCATGGGTGCGGGCGCGTACGGGTTCACGATGTCGAGCAATTACAATTCGAGGCCGCGTTCGGCCGAGGTAATGGTGATACACGGAAGATTTTACGTGGTCAGGGAGAGGGAGAAGTATGACGACCTCATAAAAGGCGAGGCCGTCCCTAAGGAATTAAGATGAAGGAGATCGCATTCGTTAAGATGGTCGCGAGCGGCAACGATTTTGTCGTGATAGACAACCGCAGGAAGGCCGTACCCGGCGCAGGCCTGCGGGATCTCGCAAAGAGGATATGCTGCAGGAATTACGGCGTCGGAGGCGACGGGCTGCTTGTCATAGAGAAGTCCCGGAGGGCCGATTTCAGGATGAGGATAATTAACTCCGACGGAAGCGAAGCCGAGATGTGCGGTAACGGCGCAAGGTGCGCAGCGGTATTTGCGAAGGAGAAGGGGATAACCGGGAACCGGATGAAGTTCGAGACCCTTGCCGGCGTGATCGAGGCCGGTATCTCCGGAAAGAATATAAAGCTCAGGATGTCGGACCCTAAGGACCAGAAGCTCGATATAAACCTTGTCCTGAGCGACGGTGCCTATAATGTTAATTTCGTTAATACCGGCGTTCCGCATGCGGTCATATTCGTGGACAGTGTCGGGGACCGGGATATTAGGAGGCTCGGCAAGGAGGTCCGCTACCACAGCGCTTTCGCGCCTAAGGGTACGAACGCCGATTTCGTTGAGCTTGCCGGAAATACGCTCAAGGTCAGGACGTATGAAAGGGGCGTGGAAGGCGAGACGCTCGCCTGCGGGACCGGGGTGACCGCGTCCGCGCTCATGGCCGCAGCCGTAAAGGGATTTAAAAGCCCCGTCACTTGCATGACAAAGAGCGGCGACAGGCTGAAGATATATTTCAGCAGGGAAGGCGGCAGCTTTACGGGTGTGTATCTTGAGGGCGGCGCAAAGACGGTATTCTGCGGGAAGTACCATAAATAACAGGAGGGAACCGGCATGTTCGAAGGATCTATAGTCGCGCTGGTCACACCGTTCAAGAACGGCAAGGTGGATGAGCCGAAATTAAGGGAGCTGGTCGAATTCCATATCAAGAACGGCACGTCCGGGATAGTCCCGTGCGGGACCACGGGCGAGTCCGCGACGCTGACCCATGAGGAACACAATAGTGTCATCGAGGTCGTCATCGAGGCCGCGAAGAAGAGGATCAAGATAATCGCCGGCACCGGGTCGAACTCGACTGCCGAGGCGATAGAAATGACGAGGTTCGCCGAAAAGGCGGGCGCCGACGCCGCGCTCCTGCTGTCGCCTTATTATAATAAGCCGACACAGAGGGGCCTTTATATGCATTATAAGGCCATCGCGGATTCGGTGAAGATACCGATCATCCCGTACAATATACAGTCCCGTACGGCTGTAAATATCGAGCCTGAGACGTTCCAGAAGCTCGCGCAGATAAAGAACATTGTTGGTGTAAAGGAATCGAGCGGGAACCTCGAACAGATATCGAGGATAAAGCTGTTGTGCGGCCCTGATTTCGAGATAATATCGGGCGACGACGCGCTGACGCTGCCGATAATGGCCGTAGGGGGCGTAGGTGTGATATCGGTTGTCGCTAATATCGTTCCGCGCGATGTCGCGGACTTAGTGGCGGCGTTCAGGAAGGGAGATATAAAGAAGGCGCAGGAGCTGCACTATAAGCTGCTGCCGCTTGTAAGGGCGATGTTCATAGAAACAAACCCGATACCGGTCAAGACCGCGATGGAACTCGTCGGGATGCTTGAACCTGAGTTGCGCCTGCCGCTATGCCATATGTCCGAAGAGAACCTGGCAAAGCTGGCCGAGGCGGTCAAGAAGTACGGGCTGTAAACCAGAGGATAAAGATGATAAAGATAGCTATCTGCGGCTGCGCCGGGAAGATGGGCACGCGCATACTGAATATCGCCGAACAGGATAAGGACGTTAAGGTAATGATCGGTCTTGAGGCAAAGGGGCACCCTTCTGTCGGCACAAAGCTCGGTGCCGGGGAAGTCTCGGATTGCAGTGATGATCTGGCGCAGTCGGATGTCATAATTGATTTTACGGTCCCTGAAGCCGCGATGGAGCATCTTGCCGCGGCGGTAAAGTATAAGAGGGCGATTGTGATAGGTACGACGGGTTTCTCCGAGCCGCAGATGGACAGGATAAATGAAGCGGCCGGGAAGATACCGGTGGTCCTTTCGCCGAACATGTCTATAGGCGTGAACCTTCTCTTCAGGCTCGTGAAGGAAGCGGCGGAGAATCTGTCGAAAGACTACAGCGTCCGGATGGTCGAGGCCCACCATATACACAAGAAGGATTCGCCGTCGGGGACCGCTAAGAAGCTGGCGCAGATAATAAAGGAAGCGTCGATGAGGGAGGTTGAGGACATCAAGTCGATACGCGAGGGCGAGATAGTCGGGGACCATAAGGTGACATTCGAGAGTCCCTATGACATTATCGAACTCTCACATAGCGCCAAGACGAGGGATATACTCGCCCAGGGAGCGATAGCCGCGGCAAAGTTCGTCGCGGGAAGGAAACCGAAAATATACGACATGCAGGATGTACTTGGAGCCGTAAAATGACAGATTTTGAGTTCTCGGAAAGGCTTAGGAGCCTGCCTCCGTACCTTTTTGCCGAGATCGATAAGGCAAAGAGGAAGGCCAGGGCTGAAGGCCGCGATATCATAGATCTCGGCATCGGCGACCCCGACCTTCCTACGCCGAAGCATATAATAGACGCGCTGAACAAGGCCGCGAAGGACCCCTCGAACCATCACTATGCGCTTGACGCGGGTATGCCGCAGTTCAGGCAAGCAATAGCGAAGTGGTACAAGAAGAGGTTCAAGGTCATCCTTGACCCCGATACGGAGATCCTGCCCCTGATAGGGTCGAAGGAAGGCATCGCGCATTTCCCGCTGGCTTTCGTGAATCCGGGTGATTACGTGCTCGTGCCGGACCCGTGCTATCCGCCATATAAGATAGGCACTACATTTGCGGGAGGCATTCCGTACATAATGCCTTTACTGCAAGAGAATGACTTCCTTCCCGACCTGTCGAAGATAGATAGGACGGTATTGGGCAAGGCAAAGACGATCTTCGTCAATTACCCGAATAACCCTACCGGTGCCGTTGCGGACCGTGAGTTCTACGGTAAGGTCCTGGATCTCGCCGATAGGAACAACCTGCTGATATGCAGCGACGCGGCGTATTCCGAGGTATACTACGACGGATACAAGCCCATGAGCATACTCGAGATCGACGGCGCGAAGGATTCAGCCGTAGAGTTCCATTCGCTATCAAAGACCTATAATATGACCGGCTGGAGGATAGGCTGGGCATGCGGGAACAGGAAGGCGATCGAAGGGCTCGCGAAGGTCAAGTCGAACGTGGATTCCGGCATATTCCAGGCGATACAGATAGCCGGTATCGCGGCGTTGGAGGGTCCCCAGGACGCCGTCAGGAAGGCCAACTCAATTTACCGGGAACGCAGGAACGCGCTCGTAGACGGGCTAAATTCTCTCGGCTGGAAGGTGTCGAAGCCGAAGGCGACGTTCTATATCTGGGCAAGGACGCTTCGCGGTTACGATTCATCCGGCATGGCAAAGGCCCTTCTGGAGAAGGCGGATATTGTCGCGACCCCGGGTGTAGGCCTCGGAAAGAACGGGGAAGGGTATATTCGCATGGCGGTTACCGTTGAAAAGGACAGGATAAAGGAAGCCATCCGGAGAATAAAGAAATCCTTATAAAGGCATTCATCGCGCTTGGGTCGAACCTGGGCGACAGGCGCAGTAATATCCTTAAGGCGGTTGAATTGCTGAGATCTGCCGGCATCGTTGAAGTCGTGAGGGTCTCGTCGTTGTACGAGACGGAACCTTCCGGCGGCCCTCCCAGCCAGGGAAAGTATCTCGACGGCGCGGCTGAGATAAGGACTTCGCTCAGCCCCCATGATCTCCTGAAGCACCTCAAACAAATTGAGCGGAAGGCCGGCAGGACTCCCTCGGATGTAAGATGGGGGCCCAGGGAGATAGACCTGGATATCCTGTTATATGGCGATATGGTCGTCGACGACGCCGATCTTACTATCCCGCACCTGCTTCTCCACCAGCGCCGTTTCATGATAGAACCCCTTGCCGAGATCGCGCCAGGGGCGTTCCACCCCATACTGAAGAAGACGGCATTAGAGATAATGAAAGGACTTGCCACGGCGGAAAAATGAGGATAATGCGTTCGATAGGGCTGATGAAGAAGGAACTGTCCTCGCACCGCAGGAAAGGCCGTACGGTCGGTTTCGTCCCGACGATGGGTTATCTCCACGAAGGGCACCTTTCGCTTGTCAGGAAGTCCCGCAGGGACAACGACATAACAGTAGTGAGCATATTCGTGAACCCGACGCAGTTCGGGCCGAAAGAGGATTACCGGAGATATCCCCGCGACATGAAGAGGGACGCCGCATTATGCAGGAAAGCGGGCGTATCGTATATATTTTACCCGGACACAGGCTCGATGTATCCCGGCGGATATTCGACGTATGTGAGGGTGCGCGGTCTTTCGGAGAACCTTTGCGGGAGGTCGCGTCCGGCGCATTTCGAGGGCGTGACGACCGTCGTTACGAAACTGCTTAATATCGTCAGGCCGGACAGGATGTACCTCGGGCAGAAGGACGCGCAGCAGGCCATAGTCCTGAAGCGGCTGGCTGCCGACCTTGATACAGGTACGCAGATAAAGATATTGCCTACGGCCAGGGAAAAGGACGGGTTGGCCATGTCATCCCGTAATAAATACCTGTCTGCCGACGATAGGAGCGCCGCCCCGACGATATATCGCGCTTTACAAGAGGCGGGAGTTCTGATAAAATCAGGCAATAGGGATGCCGGCAGGATAATATCCGGCATACGCAGTAAGATCAGGCCCATCGGCGCGAAGATAGATTACATATCCGTTGTTGATACGAAAGATCTGAAGGATATGAGAACTATAAAAGGCGAAACCCTCATAGCGGTGGCCGCATGGGTCGGGAAGACCCGCCTGATAGATAACATCATAGTGAGGATATAAATGCTAAGGACAATCCTTAAGTCCAAGATACACGGCGCGACCGTCACCGAGGCCAACCTTAAATATACCGGCTCGATCACCATAGACGGAAAGCTCCTTAGATCCGCCGATATATTACCCGGAGAGCGCGTCCAGATAGTTAACCTGAATAACGGCTCCCGCGTGGAGACATATGCCATAGCTGGAAGGCCCGGAAGCGGCACGGTCTGCATGAACGGGGCCGCCGCGAGATGGGCGCACAGGGGCGACATAGTGATAATCATATCTTACTGCCTCGTGGATACGGCTGAGGCTAAGAAGATAAAGCCGAAGGTCGTCTTCGTCGACGGAAAGAACAGGATGAAAAAGAACAGCCGTGGTTAAACAGCCTGAAAGCACAGACGCGAGCTATAACGAACAGCTTAAAAAGAAGATACTGAAACTTAAGAAGGACAGGAACGCCGTGATCATCGCGCATAATTACCAGCGCGACGAAGTGCAGGAGCTCGCGGACATAACCGGAGATTCGCTCGCGCTGAGCCAAGCCGCGGTGCGCACGGATGCGAAGGTCATAATTTTTTGCGGCGTCACATTCATGGCGGAAACGGCGGCCATATTGAACCCCGATAAGACGGTGCTGCTGCCGGTAGTCGAAGCGGGATGCCCCATGGCGGATATGATCACCGCGGAAAAATTGCGCGCGATGAAAGCGGAATACCCCGATGCGGCGGTCGTATGCTATGTAAATTCCTCGGCAAAGGTCAAGGCGGAAAGCGACATATGCTGCACCTCCTCGAACGCTGTAGAGATAGTCAGATCCCTCAATGAGCACAAGAAGGTCATCTTCGTGCCGGACAGGAACCTCGGAAGGTACGTCCAGACCCAGGTCCCGGATAAACAGATAATATTATGGAAGGGTTTCTGCCCGACCCATATAAGGGTGCAGGAAGAAGATATCCTCGAGGTAAGGAAGACATACCCCGACGTGGAGTTCATAGCCCATCCCGAGTGCGAACCTGAAGTTCTCGCGCTTGCCGACCATATATGTTCGACAGGCGGCATGTTCAAGTACATTAAGCAGTCGAAGTCAAAGAGGTTCATTATAGGGACTGAGTCGGGAATGCTTTATAAATTGAGGAGGGAGAACCCCGATAAGGAGTTTTTCCTCGCGACGCCGCATCTGATATGCCCGAGCATGAAGCTTACGACGCTTGGATGGCTTGCGCATTCGCTTGAAAATATGGTATACAAGATAGAGGTGCCGGACGACGTATGCGGCAAGGCGAAGAAGGCCCTCGACAGGATGCTGGCAGTATCGGGCGAAAAGCCGATGTCGGCAACGATAGGTTACTGAGGCCGTCATGATCCGGATAGGTATAATAGGATGCGGCACGATAGGTTCAAGGATCGCCGGCCATATCGACAGGAACCTAAAGGGCAAAGCGGAGCTGGTCGCTCTTTCTGATAAGGACCTCCAAAACGCGTTACGCCTCGCGGGATCATTGAAGTCAAGGCCGCGGATAACGGATATCGATAAGCTCATAAAAGCATCCGGGCTGGTGATCGAGGCGGCCTCCGCGAGCGTCTCAGAAGATATCGCGAGAAGGGCAGTCCGTTCCGGCAAGGATGTGATGATAATGAGCACGGGAGGCCTCCTGAAGGGCTATAAAGGCATCTTCGCACTCGCAGGAAAAAGCAGGGCAAAGATATATCTCCCGAGCGGGGCGATATGCGGGCTCGACGGCCTTAAGGGAGCGATGCGCTCGAAGATCAGCAAGGTGACGCTGACGACGACTAAGCCGCCCGAGGGATTCAGGGGCGCGCCGTATGTCGTGAAGAATAAGATAGACCTCGGGAAGATCAGGAAAGACAAGGTCCTTTTCGAAGGCGACGCGATGCAGGCGATGGAGGGTTTTCCCGCGAATATTAATGTTGCCGCGACGTTGAGCCTCTGCGGCATAGGGCCGGGGAATACGAAGGTGAGGATAATAGCTTCCCCCGGCGCAAAGAGGAACGTGCACGAGGTCGAGGCGGAAGGAGATTTCGGAAAACTTACCGCCAGGACGGAAAATGTACCGTCCCCGGGAAATCCCAGGACCAGCTATATGGCAATTCTTTCGGCTATCGCAACATTGGACGGGATAATGGGGAAGGTCAAAATAGGTACATGAGATAGAAGAAGGGAGGTGAATACAATTGGCTCAGAAAGTAGCTAAAGCCGGTATCAAGAGAGAGAAGGGTTATCTGTACTATCTCGACAAACAGGGTGACATCT
>JBAZFE010000001.1:0-41894 GCA_041653555.1 Candidatus Omnitrophota bacterium | reverse complement strand
CGTTCTCGTCGCGGGAATCCGGGGCCTTCGGGTATAGGCGTCATCATATGCGACGAGAACGGCGAGGCCGTAAAGAACCTGTCGAAATATATCGGCGAGACGACCAACAATGTTGCGGAATATACGGCGCTGATATACGGCCTTCAGGAGGCCTTGATTTTAAGGGCGGACGAGGTTATAATCAATTCGGATTCGGAATTGCTTGTAAAGCAGTTGAAAAAGGAATATAAGATAAAGGATAAGGACCTGAAGGTGCTGAACGGGCAGCTTGAGCACCTGTTATCCGGCTTCAAGAAATACGAGATAAACCATATAGACCGTTCCCTTAACAAAGGGGCGGACAGGCTGGCCGATAAGGCCGTTGGCCAGGAGTCGCTCTTTTAGAAGACAGGATTTGGGCAGGCCGGATGATCGCTTCCAGAAATGGGGGAGGAAAGTCCGAGCTCCAAAGGACAGCGTAGCGGGTAACGCCCGTCTGCCGTAAGGCAAGGATCAGAGCCACAGTGACGAACAATCCCAAGCGGGAGGCCAGACGGCCTCAACGCCGGGACGAAGTGAAACGCGGCAATCTCTACGCGGAGCAAGGCCAAATAGGCGCATCTCTTGGGGCTGTCCGCTCCAAGCCCGTAAGGGCGGATGCGCGGGTTGGCTGCTTGAGCCCGCAGGCAACTGCGGGTCTAGATGGATGATCGTCTCGCCTCAAGTTATGGGGTAGACAGGACTCGGCTTACAGGCTTGCCCAAAGTAATTTTACAAGGAGTGGAAGTTGGGTATAGAATGCCGCGCCGGCATAAGGGTAAGGATAGACGCGACCATAATGGTCGAGATCGACACGTGCATGAAGGACAAGGTCCGCATAATCCGCGAACCCCAGAAGGCCGTGATCGTTGATATGAGCGTTGTCGGCCTCGGCGTCATCTCGCAGATATTCCTCCCGAAGGGCGCCATACTCGTGATCCAGCTCGACGCCACTTTGTTCAACCTTGATAAGCCGGCCAGGGTCATAGGCGAGGTCCGGTATTGCAGACCGTCGAAGAGCAAAAATTACAGGATAGGCGTGAAGTTCCTCGATGTGGAGAAAAACCTGTTCTCTAAGATAAAAGATTACGTGGAGCAGCATAAACATCACGCTGTATGAACCGTAGGGGTCCGCGGCGCAAAATATGGAAATAAAAGCGATATTCAAATCGATGGTGGATTCCGGGGCTTCCGACATATTCTTCAAGGCGGGGAGCCCCGTTAATTTTCGCATGGACGGTTCGCTTGTGCCGCAGGGTTCCGATATCCTGTCCGAAAAGGACATCTCCAAGATGATAGACGATGTCCTTAACGCCGACCAGAAGAAGGCCTTCGACAGGGACCGCGAGATAGATTTCGGTATTAATATCGAGGGGCTGGGCAGGTTCCGCGGCAGTATCTTCCACCAGAACGGCCTTCCCGGAGCCGTATTCAGGTTTATCAAGGGCAAGATCGATTCGTTCGAAGGGCTGAACCTGCCGGCGAAAGTATTAAGCAAGCTTGCGCTTGAGAAGAGGGGGCTCATACTCGTGACCGGTGCGACGGGAAGCGGCAAGTCGACGACTATCGCGAGCATAATAGAATATATAAACCAGAACCTCCCATCCCATATAGTCACGATAGAGGACCCCATTGAGTTCGTGTTCGAGGACAAGAAGTCGCTCGTGGAACAGCGCGAGCTCGGGCTCGATACGCCGTCGTACCTGGAGGCGCTGAAACATGTCATGTACCAGAGCCCGGACGTCATATTTATCGGCAACATCCGTGACATGGAGACCATGTCAGCCGCTATGACGGCGGCCGAAACAGGCCAGCTGGTCGTCAGCACGATACATTCGATAAACGCGCTGCAGACCGTCGAGAGGATCGTTAATTTCTACCCGCCGCACCAGCATGAGGAGATACGCATGCAGCTCTCGCTGCTGCTGAAGGGGGTCATATCGCAGAGGCTTATCCCCGCGAAAGAAGGCAAGGGCAGGATGCCGGCATGCGAGGTAATGTTGAACACCCCCACAATCTCTTCCCTTATCAGGGAAGGCAAGACGAATGAGCTGCTTCAGTATATCGAGGAAGGCAGCATGTTCGGCATGCAGACGTTCGACCAGTGCCTCGCGAAGCTTTGCCTGGACGGACGGATATCAGTAGAGGAGTCAAAGAGATTCTGCGACTCCGCCGCTGTACTCGACTTAGCCCTCAAAGGCATCAAGCGCACAGAGCGCGGCACACCTTTTACTTCCAACCGCTAAATTAGTTTCGGGGCCATACACTTAAGGGACACGTCTTGTCGGATCTACCGGCAGATATGTGTGTCCCCTTGGTGTATGGCCCCTTTTTTTTCCTTTTTCCCTTGACATGGGTGGAGGAGGGGTGTATACTTTGTACCGTTAGGTGGAGTAAAGTGGTTTAAAGTGGAGAATCAGGTTGTGGGTCCTAAATTAGCCTTTGTCGGGGAGCCCTCGCAAGAGGGAAAGGCAAAGCAAAAGGGTCCAGCCGGTCCTTGTTAAATTTCAGGGCCCACAACCTTATAGTTTTTCATCTGCGCCATCGGGGGGATGATAGATGTTTTACGGCGAATATGAACATACTATCGACAGAAAAGGAAGGATCATCATACCCTCCAAATTTCGCGAGGTCTTCAAGGAAAATTTCGTCGAAAAATTCTACGTCACGCGCGGCCTCGATAAGTGCCTCTTCGTATTCACGGAAGAGGAATGGAAGCTTACCGAACAGAAATTCAAGGGCATGTCTTTTACAAAGGCGGATTCCAGGAAATTCAACCGCCTTTTTTTCTCGGGCGCAACTGATGTCGCTTGCGACAAACAGGGAAGGATCCTGCTCCCGCAATACCTCAAGGATTACGCGGGGATAAAACGCGACCTGATGATAGTCGGCGTCTCGAACAGGATGGAGATCTGGGCGAAGGAAGAGTGGAACAGGTATTACGACAACGCAGCTCCCTCGTTCGAGAAGACCGCGGAAAATCTTTTGGACCTGGAAGAGAAAGGCTGAAGGGATCAGCGGCGATTTCATACATAAGCCCGTTCTTTTAAAAGAAGTGCTCGGGGCGCTTGAGCCGGCGCCGGGTAAGACGGTAGTCGATTGCACCGTCGGCCTCGGAGGCCATGCCGAAGCGATACTGGATGCGATTTTGCCGGGCGGAAGGCTGGTCGGCATAGACAGGGATGCGCAGGCGCTTGAAATAGCGGGGAAGAGATTGGGGAGGCCCGGGGAGAGGGTAGACCTGATCAAGGGAAGGTTTGACGAGCTTGACGCGATCTTTGAAAGCGCCGGAATAAAGGGGGCCGACGGTTTCCTGTTCGACCTCGGCGTATCGTCGATGCAGCTGGATGAGGCATCGCGGGGTTTCAGTTTCCGCAGCGATGCGCCGCTTGATATGCGCATGGATACTTCGTCGGCAAAAGATGCCGCCGAAGTCGTCAACAGCGCGAGCGAGGCGGAACTCGACCGTATCCTTGAAGAGTACGGCGAAGAGAGGTTCCATCGCAGGATAGCGGCGGCGATAGCCGTGGAGAGGAAGAAGGCCCGGATCGAGACGACCGGCAGGCTTGTCGAGATAGTTGTGCGCGCGATGCCTTACAGCATGAGGCACGGAAGGGTGCATGCGGCGACAAGGACTTTCCAGGCCCTCAGGATCGCGGTCAACGATGAGCTGGCCGCCCTCGATAAAGCGCTAGGACAGGCGATAGGGTTCCTGAACCCGGGCGGAGTGATATGCGTAATATCGTACCACTCGCTGGAGGACAGGATAGTAAAGAACAAATTCAAGGAAGCAAAGGAGCAGGATATATTGGAGTTGAAGAGCAAGAAGCCGGTTACGCCGGAAGAAGCGGAGATCGAGCAGAACCCGCGGGCGCGCAGCGCGAAGATGCGCGCGGCGGTTAAGGTGGCGCAAATAGCCGCCCAGACAGGGGAGATATGAGGGTATACAAGTTCCTTATTATGACGGCATCGGTCACGGCGGTCGCGCTCGTGTATGTCACGCAGCAGACGTCGCTGATACGGCTAAGTTACGACATAAAGGCCAAGGAGCAGGCCTATTCGGAGCTCCTTGACCGCAGCAAGATTCTGCTATATAATGTAAGGCAGCTGGAATCTCCGGCGCACCTGGAAAAGACACTCCTTGCAAAGAATATCAAGATGGAGGTCCCCTCAAAGGAACGCCTTATACTGTTATCATCATCGCAGGATTACCGTGCCGAGGGTTATGGCGTTGGAAATATCGGCACGACAGGGTTCTTCGGAAGGGTCCGCCAGAGCGTGGCGAGCCTGTTCGCGCTGGGACCCGAAGCGCAGGCTAAACCTTTAAAATAATCGTAATTATCTATATACCCTAAAAGTTTTCCGCCGAAAACAAGGGTTGTTTATACGTGTACACTAGAGCCCACAAGACACGCCTGAATGTTGTATTTTCTTTATTCATTATTTTATTAAGCCTCCTTCTTATCCGCGTCATCTACATCCAGGTCGCCAAAGCATATAACCTCGCGCTCCTCGCCAAGAAACAGCACACGGCGGTGATCGAACTCCAGCCGAAACGCGGCACCGTCTACGACAGGAATTTCAGCCCGCTCGCTGTCTCGCTGAACCTCGATTCCGTATTCGCGAATCCGAGGGAGATAAAGGACAAGAGAGGCGCGTCAAAGAAGCTTGCCGCGGCCATGGGCTTGAGCGAACAGTTCGTATATGACCGCGTATGCAGGGACAAAGGTTTCATCTGGCTCAAGAGGAAGATCAGCCCGGCCGAATCCGAGAAGGTCAAGGCCTTAAAGATTAAGGGCGTGGAATTTATAAAGGAGCCGAAGAGGGTCTACCCGAACAATTCGCTCGCGAGCCAGATAGTCGGATACGCGGGAACGGACGACAGGGGCCTCGAAGGCCTTGAACTTAAATACGACGAATACCTTAAGGGTTCCCCCGGATTCAGGGCGATGCTCAGGGACGCCCGCAGGCGGCCCATCGCTTCGTTCGAGTATGAGTATTATCCCTCCATAGACGGCCTTGACCTCGTGTTGACGATCGATGACGTTATCCAGCATATCGCCGAGCGCGAGCTTGATTGGGCGGTCGAGAAGTACCATCCGATAGGCGCGTGCATAATAGTGATGGAGCCCAAGACCGGCGATATCCTCGCTATGTCGAGCAGGCCGACGTTCGACCTGAATAATTTCCGGACGGTCAATGCGGAGAAGAAGCGCAACCGCGCCGTGACCGACATGTATGAGCCCGGGTCCATTTTCAAGATAGTGACGGCATCCGCCGCGCTTGAGGAGAAGATAGTAGGGCTTAAGGACCGTTTCTATTGCGAGAACGGCGCCTGGAAACACGCGGGAGGAAAGGTCCTGCACGACCACAAGCCGCACGGGTGGCTGACGTTCAGGCAGGTCATAGAGAAGTCATCGAACATCGGGACCGTGAAGGTCGGGATCAAGCTCGGAGCGGATAACCTATACGAATATATAAAGAAATTCGGGTTCGGCGAGATCACCGGGATAGAGCTCCCCGGCGAGATCCCGGGATTCATACGGCCCCCGTCGAAATGGTCGGGGACATCTATATACGCGATACCGATGGGGCAGGAGGTCGCCGTCTCTCCGCTGCAGATGGCCTGCGCGATGTCGGTCATTGCAAATGGCGGCAAGCTTATGAAGCCGAGGGTGATACAATACATACAGGACAGGCACGG
This sequence comes from Candidatus Omnitrophota bacterium, assembly GCA_041653555.1. Taxonomy (GTDB): domain Bacteria; phylum Omnitrophota; class Gorgyraeia; order Pluralincolimonadales; family Pluralincolimonadaceae; genus UBA6215. The sequence continues at coordinate 36,172 of JBAZFE010000001.1, read as the reverse complement.
CGAGCTGATCAAGGAATACCCGGTAACGGTGTCGAGGCAGGTATTGTCTGAGGGCACATCGGCCACGATGAGGGACATATTAAGCGGAGTCGTCGAGGATGGTACGGGCCAGCTCGCGAGGGTAGAGGGATATGACGTTGGCGGCAAGACGGGCACGTCCCAGAAGATAGAGAACGGCACCTATTCCCATTCGAAGTTCATCGGGTCGTTCGTGGGTTTCGCGCCGGTCAAGAACCCGAGGGTGGTCGTGGTCGTTATGCTCGACCAGCCGCACCCGCTGTATTACGGCGGTGTCGTCGCGGCCCCGGTATTCAGCAGGGTCGTCAGGGATACGTTAAGGTATATGGATATAAGGCCCAGCCGCGCGGAAGCGGCCAGGAGGGAAGTCGAACTTGATACGGTCGAAGATTAGATGAAGCTTAAAGATGTCCTGAAGGGGATAGAATACAAGGATACCTCGGTCTTCCCTGCGGGGGAGGATATCGAGATCAGGGGCATATCCTGCGATTCGAAGAACACGGCGGACGGTTACCTGTTCGTTGCCGTTCCCGGGGCCTCGTCCGACGGCCACAAATATATCAACGAGGCTGTCGACAAGGGGGCCGTCGCCGTCGTGATGGAGAAGGATGTGGTCGTACCGGACCATGTCGCGAGGATATACGTCAGGAGCTCGAGGGAAGCGGTGCCGAGGATCGCGAACGAATTCTTCGGAAGGCCGATGAGCGGGCTGACGTGCATCGGCATAACCGGGACGAACGGCAAGACGACCATATCTTACCTGATGGACAGCATAATATCGGCCGCGGGCCATAAGGCGGGCATCATCGGCACGATAAGCTACAGGATAGGCGGCAGGGTCATACCCGCGACGAATACTACCCCGGGCCCTGTACACCTTTACGGTTTCATGAGCGAGATGGTAAAGGGCGGGAGCGACCACCTTGTCATGGAGGTCTCCTCGCATGCGCTCGACCAGAACAGGACCGGCGGTATCTCCTTCGGCGCCGCCATCTTTACGAACCTTACCGGGGACCACCTTGATTACCATAAGACGATGGAGGAATATTTTAGGGCCAAATCCCGCCTGTTTTCGAATTTAAATGATTCGGCCCATGCGGTGATCAATATCGACGACGAGTGGGGCCGGAAGCTCATAAGGATATCGGGGGGACGGGTCGTGACATACGGGACTAAACTCGTGGCCGATTTCCTCGCGACGGATATAGGGCTCTCGCTTGACGGCACAAGGTTCACGGTCAATTACCCCGGAGGCAAGTTCGCGATCGAGTCCGCGCTGATAGGCATGCATAACGTCTATAACATGGTCTCCGCGGCTGCCTGCGGGATAAGCCTGGGATTCTTTCCGGAAGAGGTAAAGCGGGGGATAGAAAAACTGCGCGCGGTACCGGGCAGGCTCGAGCCGGTGGAGTGCGGGCAGCCGTTCAAGGTCTTCGTCGATTACGCGCATACTGATGACGCGCTCAGCAACGTCCTGTCCGCGCTGAAGCCCCTGATAAAGAATAAGGTCATAGTCGTCTTCGGCTGCGGAGGCGACAGGGACAGGACCAAGCGGCCGCGCATGGGAAAGGTGGCAAGCGAAATGGCGGATTTCGTATATGTGACCTCCGATAATCCCCGCAGCGAGGAGCCGGAGGCGATCGCCGCGATGATAGAGGAAGGCATGAAGGGCAAAAATTACAAGGTCATACTGGACAGGGCGCAGGCGATAAAGGAAGCGTTATCCGGCGCCGGGGAGGGCGACTGCGTGCTTATAGCCGGGAAAGGGCACGAGGCCTACCAGGTGCTCAAGAACACGACGATATCTTTTGACGACAGGGAAGTCGCGAGGAAGATACTTGCTTAACGTTAAGGACATATTGGATGCCACTGCGGGGACCTTGTCGGCCGGTGACGCGTCGGCCGTATTTACCTGCGTATCTACCGACACGAGGAAGATACCCGCGGGATCGCTCTTTGTGGCGCTGAAGGGCGCCAACTTCGACGGACATGATTTCATCGCCGGCGCCGCCAAACAGGGCGCCAAGGGCGCGGTCGTCTGCCGGGATGTGCCGCCGCAGGGTATCCCGGTCATAAAAGTGGACGATACGCTCAAGGCATTCGGGAAGATCGCGGGCTATCACCGCCGCCGGTTCGATATTCCCGTTATCGCCCTGACCGGCTCCAACGGGAAGACGACTACAAAGGAGATGCTCTCGCGCATCCTGTCGGCGAAATACAAAGTATTGAAGAACGAAGGCACGGAGAATAATTTCGTGGGCGTGCCGCAGACCCTGCTCAGGATGGACGAGGGCCACGAGATCGCCGTGATCGAAATGGGCACCAACCATCCGGGCGAGATAGCGTATCTTGCCGATATAGTCCAGCCGAACTGCGGCATGGTGATAAACGCGGGCCCCTCGCACCTCGAGTTTTTCGGGACGGTCGACAATGTCAGGACGGAAAAACTCGACCTCCTAAAGAGGATAGGGGAGGACGGCTCCGCGGTGGTCAACGGCAACGACCCTAAACTTGTCGATTCGGCCCGGAAGATATGCGATGAGGTCGTGAGCTTCGGGTTCGGCAAGGAGTGCGATTATTTTGCGGATAATATACAAGATTCCGTACGCGGGATCAGTTTCGTCATGAACGGCGTGCACCCGGTAAAGCTTAAGGTACTGGGGCGCCATAATATATATAATGCCCTCGCGGCGATCGCCGCGGGTTCGCTCTACGGCGTCGAGACGGCCGATGCCGTTCAGGCGCTCGAGGATTTTGAGCTGCCGAAGCTCAGGATGGAATTCGCCTCGTGCGGCGGAATAGACTTCATCTTCGACTGCTATAATTCAAATCCGCTTTCGATGGGCAGCGCGATAGAGACCCTATGCAATATGGGCCAGGGCAAGAGAAAGGTGCTCGTAGCCGGAGACATGCTCGAGCTCGGAGCCGGGGCCCCGGATATGCACCGCAAGGTCGGCCGCATAGCGGCGATGGCGGGCGTGGACGTATTAGTGAGTGTGGGCTCGCTCTCCGGGTATATCCTGGAGGGCGCTCGGGAGGAGGGAATCGGCGGTGAAACCCTCCTCCGTTTTGATAATTCCGTAGAGGCCGCAAAGGCCTTGAAAGGCATATTACAGGAAGGGGATCTGGTTCTCGTGAAAGGTTCGCGCGGCATGAAGATGGAGGAGATCAAAAAGTGTTTTATCACCTGCTCTATCCGTTAAGGGACGTATTTTTCGGGTTCAATGTCTTCAAATACATCAGTTTCCGCGCCGCGGGCGCGGCGGTCACGTCGTTCCTCCTATGCATGATACTGGGGCCGTTCATCATAAAAAAACTGCGCGAGCTTAAGATCGGCCAGGTCGTCAGGACCGCGGATGACGCGAAGGGCATATACGAGATGCACAAGAACAAGGCGGGCACGCCGACCATGGGAGGGCTCCTTATAGTCACGGCGATCGTCCTCTCCACGCTATTATGGGGCGACCTGAACAACAAATATGTCCTGCTTTCGCTGGTCTCGATAATATGGCTCTGCGCGGTCGGGTTCCTTGACGATTACCTGAAGATGAAGCTGAAGAAATCAACGGGGCTGACCGCGAGGTCGAAGTTCATCGGGCAGATCATGCTCGGCCTGATGCTCGGGCTCTACGTATATTTCGACCCGCAGATAGGCAAGGACCTCGACGTGCCGTTCCTGAAGGACCTGGTCATAAACCTCGGGGTCTTTTACGTGCTGTTCACGATGATCGTGATAGTCGGCTCGTCCAACGCGGTCAACCTTACCGACGGGCTTGACGGCCTTGCTATCGGCAGCACGATAATCGTCGTGCTGACCTATACCGCGCTGAGTTACATAACCGGCAACGCGAAGATGGCCGAGTACCTTAATATCATCCATATCCCGGGCGTGGGCGAGCTCGCAGTGTTTTGCGCGGCCATGCTGGGCGCGGGGTTGGGGTTTTTATGGTTCAATTCGTTTCCCGCGAACGTCTTCATGGGCGATACCGGTTCGTTGGCATTGGGCGGGGCGATAGGCGTCGTCGCGACCTTTACGAAAAAGGAGCTGCTGCTGCTCATAGTGGGCGGGATATTCGTGATGGAGGCGCTGTCGGTCATACTGCAGGTGGCGTCTTTCAAGTTGTTCAAGAAGAGGATATTCCTGATGGCGCCGATCCACCACCATTTCCAGATGAAGGGATGGTCCGAGACCAAGGTCGTCATCAGGTTCTGGATAATAGGGATAATACTGGCATTGATAAGCCTATCGACTCTAAAACTAAGATGATCGAACTCAAAGGGAAAAAAGTCACTGTGGCCGGCCTCGCGAAAAGCGGGATGGCCGCGGCATTGCTGCTCAAGCGGCGCGGCGCCCGCGTATGGGCGACCGACTCCGGAAGATCCGCGGCCCTCACAAAACACGGCAGGCTTCTCAAGAAAAGAGGGATAACGGTAGAGCTCGGAAAGCACAGCCCGTCATTCATAGAGGGCAAGGACCTGGTCGTGATAAGCCCGGGAGTGCCGGATGATTCGCCGGTATTGCAATGGGCCGGCAGGTTCAAGGTCCCGGTCATAGGCGAGATAGAGCTCGGTTACCTGTGCTGCCCCGCGCCGATAGTTGCCGTCACGGGGACTAACGGGAAATCCACCACGACGACGCTGATCGGGGAGATATTGAAAAAGGGCGGGAAGCACGCGGTAGTATGCGGGAATATCGGCAACCCGTTCTGCGGCGAGATCGCAAGAATGCGCAAGGACTCGATAGTGGTCCTTGAGGTGAGTTCTTTCCAGCTTGAGAGCATAAGATCGTTCCGGCCCCATGTGGCGGTGATGCTGAATATCTCCCAGAACCATTTTGACAGGCATCCCGGCCTGGCCGCTTACATGAAAGCGAAGGCGCGCATATTCGAGAACCAGGATGGAAGGGACTGGGCCGTTTTGAACAATGATGATCCGCTCGTAAATAAGCTCAGGACGAAGACGAAGGCCCGCGTGCTCTTCTTCTCGCGCAGAAAAAAGACGCCGCAGATGCCCTGCGGCGAAGAGGAACTCGGGATAAAAGGGGCGCATAATATCGAGAATATCCTCGCCAGCCTGCAGGTAGCCTCGATATTCGGCATAAAGCCGGAAAAGGCCGGGCAGGCGCTTAAGGGTTTTAAAGGGCTCGAACACCGGTTCGAGCATGTTTCGGATATCCGCGGCGTGGAGTTCATAAATGACTCGAAGGGGACGACGGTCCTCGCGACAATAATGGCGCTGGAATCGTGCGTGAAGCCGGTGATACTCATTGCCGGCGGCCACGACAAGGGCAGCGATTTCAGGAAAGCGAGGGAAGCTGTCGGCTCGAAGGTAAAGAGGCTCGTCCTTATCGGCGAGGCGAAGGAGAAGATCAGGGACCATCTCTCCGGCGTTGCGCCTTGTATATTCGCCGGCACCATGGATGATGCCGTAAAGAAAGCGTTCGCCGGAGCCGCGAAGGGCGATTGCGTGCTCCTGTCGCCGATGTGCGCGAGCTTCGATATGTTCAGGAATTTCGAGCAGAGGGGCAGAGTGTTCAAGAGGATAGTCCGTTCCATAGGCGGGAGGGCGGCAGGGAAGTGAGAAAGCTCAGGACGCAGCTGTTCATGGTCACCGTGATACTCCTGGCGATAGGGGTCGTCATGGTCTACAGCGCCAGCGCGATCAACGCGCATGAGTTCCTTAAGGACAGCGCGTATTATTTGAAGCGCCAACTGCTCTACCTGTTCCTCGGCATCATAGCCTCACTGATGGTAATGTCCGCGGATTACAACGCGCTGAAGAAATACGTCAAGCCGGTGCTGATTGCGACGTTCCTGCTGCTGATACTGGTGCTGATACCCGGAATAAGCCGCGAGATAGCCGGCGCGCGCAGGTGGTTCAGGTTCTCGTTCCTGAGTTTCCAGCCGTCGCAGGTCGCGAAGCTCGTGATGATACTCTATTTCGCGGACTTCCTGTCGAGGAAACAGGGCGATATCCGCAGTTTCTGGGAAGGGTTCATGCCTCCGATGATAATACTCGGCGTGAGCGTCGGCCTCATACTGCTGGAACCGGACCTCGGGACGGCGGTCGCGATAAGCATCGTTGCGGTCATGATGCTCTTCGTCGCGGGAATGAAGCTCGGGCATCTCGTCCCGATGATCGTCGGCTCGGTCCCGGTGCTGCTGGTCCTTATACTGCATAAGGCATACAGGATGCGCAGGATCCTGGCCTTCATCGACCCGTGGAAGGACCCGCAGGGGGTGGGCTTCCAGATAATCCAGTCGTATATAGCGTTGGGCTCCGGCGGGATCCTCGGCGTCGGGCTCGGGCAATCCAGGCAGAAGCTGCTTTACCTGCCCGGATGCCACACGGATTTCATATTTTCCATAATAGGCGAGGAACTCGGCCTGATCGGCGCGGGCGCGGTCATAATACTGTTCATACTGTTCATCTGGATAGGGTTCAGGATAGCGTTGAGGGCCAGGGACCTCTTCGGGCACCTTGCGGCGCTCGGCATCGTATCCATGATAGCGCTGGAGGCGATAATCAACATAGCGGTGGCGACCGGCTCGATGCCCACGAAGGGATTGCCGCTCCCGTTCATAAGCTACGGCGGCTCATCGCTCGTCTTCGACATGATCGGCGTCGCGCTGCTGCTGAATATCGCGAAGTACAGCGAAACGCCTTACGAGAAGGAACAATAATTGAAGATACTTATAGCATGCGGCGGTACCGGCGGGCATATATTCCCCGGCCTGAGCCTTGCGCAGGAACTTAACGCGCGCGGCGTTAAGGACGTACTGCTGGCCGGGACGGACCACCCGCTTGAGAAGAAATTATTCGGGTCGTTCGGCCTGCCTTACAGGCTCCTGCCCGTAGCGAAGATATCCCGCGATCCGCTCGGATTCCTGAAGTTCCTCGGCAGGTTCATGTCGGCGTCGGCCGGTTCGGCCAGGCTGCTGTCGGAATATAAGCCGGACATTATAGTCGGCTTCGGAGGGTATGCGTCGTACCCCATATGCGTCCTCGGAGCGCTGGGGGGCAAGAAGCTCTTCCTGCATGAGCAGAATTGTGAAGCGGGGCTTGCGAACAGGATGCTCGCGGCATTTGCGAAAAATGTCGCCGTGAGTTTTGCGGAGACTCAGAAGGCCTTCGGCAGGAAAGCCGTCTTTACGGGCAACCCGATACGCAGCAAACTGCTTTCCGCGGGCAGGGAGGAAGCCCAAAAATATTATAAGCTCGTTCCGGGTAAGTTTACGGTCCTTATCCTCGGCGGCAGCCAGGGCTCGCAGGCAATAAACACGGTTGTCGGCGATATGCTCGGCCTGCTGGGCGCGGAAGAGAGGGCGCAGCTTAACATTATCCATATAGCGGGCATGAAGAACTATAACGATGTCCAAAAAAAATACGAGGGAAGCGGGATAAGCGGCTGTGTATGCGATTTTGTAGATGAGATCGGCCCCGTGTACGCTGTGGCCGATCTCATCATATCACGCGCGGGCGCGACCGCGTTATTCGAGATAGCCGCGCTTGGGATCCCTTCCGTCATGATACCTTACAGGTTCGCCGGAGGGCACCAGTACAAAAACGCATGGGCGCTCGAAGCCGCGGGAGGCGCCATTGTCATGGACGAGGCCGGCCTCACGCCGCAGATGCTTAAGGAGAGGATATTCGGGCTGAAAAACGACAGGGTAAAATTAAGTGCCATGTCGGATGCGGCGCGCAGGTTCGCTGTCCCCGACGCGGCAAGAAGACTGGCGGATATCATAATATGAAATTAAAGGGCAGGAAGCATATACATTTCATCGGCATCGGCGGCATCGGGATGAGCGCGATAGCGTTCGTGCTGCTTAAGCAGGGGCACAGGGTATCCGGCTCGGACGTGAAGCGCTCGCGCATCGTGGAGAAGCTCGAGTCGCTCGGAGGGAAGTTCCGCGAGGGCCACCACGAGGAGAACATAAAGGGCGCCGATATCGTCGTCTACTCTTCGTCGATCACGCCCGAGAACCCCGAGATAAAGGCCGCGCGCAACAGGAAGATCACCACGCTCCACCGGGCCGACATGCTCGCGCTGATCATGAACGACAAGAAAGGCATCGCGGTCACCGGCGCCCACGGCAAGACGACCACGTCATCGCTCATAGCTCATATCCTGTACAGGGCGGGGCTCGACCCCACGGCGATCCTCGGCGGCGAGGTAAAGTCGCTTGAGGGCAACGCGAGGGTCGGCGCCGGCGAGCATTTCGTCGTTGAAGCCGACGAGAGCGACGGCTCGTTCGTACACCTGAAGCCGTTCTACAGCGTGATAACGAATATCGACGCCGAGCATATGGATTATTACCGGAACATGGGCGAGATAATATCCTGGTACCTGAAGTTCATCGAAAAGGTAAAGCCGGGCGGCAAGCTCTTCGCGTGCGGCGACTGCGAGAACCTCAAGAGGGCGCTTCGCGGATGCCAGAAAGATATATTCACGTTCGGACTTTCAAAGGAACACCATATCCATCCCGAGAAGATAAAGATGCACGACTCGCATTCCGAGTTCGAGGTGGTCTACCGCGGGAAGAACCTCGGCGCCGCCGCGATAAATATCCCCGGGATACATAACGTCTCCAACGCGATGGCGGCTTTTGCCGTCGCGCTCGAGCTCGGGCTGGATTTCGGAACGATAAAAGAGGCGGTCAGGGATTTTACGGGCGCCGCGCGCAGGTTCCAGGTGAAATATTCCGGCAACGGCATAAAGGTCATAGACGATTACGCGCATCACCCGTCCGAGATAAAGGCCACGATCCTCGCGGCGAGGAACTGGAAGCCGAAGCGGCTTATCGTGGCGTTCCAGCCGCACAGGTTCTCGAGGACGAAGCACCTTAAAGATAAGTTCGGAAGCTGTTTTGACATGGCCGACAAGCTGATACTCACGGATATTTACGCGGCCTCGGAGGACGAATTGGATAACGTCTCGGGCAGGAGCATATACGAGGAAGTCAAGATGCGCGGCCATAAGGATGTGTCGTATGTTAAGAAGAAGGAGCTGGAGGAATACCTGGCCAAGGAGATAAAACGCGGCGACATGGTATTGATGATGGGTGCCGGCGACATAACGAATATAGCTGACGAGCTCGCTCTCAGCCTGAAAGGAAAAAAATGCCGGTCAAAAAAGAAGACCTGAAATTCATAAAGGGTGTAGTAAAGCTCGAGGAGCCGATGGCGCGCCATACCACGTTCAGGATCGGCGGGCCCGCGGAGCTTTTCGTATATCCTTCGGACGATGAAGACCTGCTGAATATCCTGCGTTACGCCTCCGAACATAAGATGGAAGCATTTGTCATCGGCGGCGGCAGCAAACTTCTCGTCGGGGACAAGGGCATACGCGGTTTTGTGATATCATTAAATGCCCCGCCATTTAACAAACTGGTGTTTGACGGGGAATATGCGTCCGCGGGCTGCGGCATGAAGGTAAGCGAGTTCTTGAAGAATGCCGCGGCCGAAGGCCTCGGAGGGCTGGAGTACCTTGCCGGAATACCGGGTACCCTGGGCGGTGCGCTCATGATGAACGCGGGGTGGCCTACGAAGGCCATAGGCGACCGCGTCGAGGAAGTAACGCTGATAAGGGGCCTGGACAGGGAGACCCTCGGCAAAAATGATATTAAGTTCACCTACCGGAGCTCTGATCTCGGCGGCACAATGCTTATTTCCGCGAAGATCAGGCTGGACAGGAGGCCGAAGGAGCGCGTCGAGGCCGAAATTAACAGGAATTTCGAAAAGAAGAGGCAGACGCAGGACCTTGGCTATCCGAGCGTCGGAAGCATCTTCCTTAACCCTTCGGGGACGATGCCTGCCTGGCAGCTCATAGAAAAGTGCGGGTTCAGGGGAGTATCCGAAGGAGGCGCCAAGGTCTCCGAAAAGCACGCGAATTTCATCATAAATAAAGGAAAGGCAACGGCTGCCGATGTCCTCAAACTTATCGACGAAATACAAAAAAAGGTTTTTAAAGAACATCAAATTGTGTTAAAATTAGAAGTTAAAACAATAGGAGATTTTTAGTGGATAAGAGATCCATGCGGATAGGGGTGTTGATGGGCGGGCCTTCCGCGGAAAGAGATGTTTCGCTGCGCTCGGGAAAGGCTATCCTGGAAGCGCTTTTAAGCAAGGGATATAACGCCATACCGCTGGAGGTATGGCTGCCGACAAGGCAGGAGCTGAAGTCGGCCGGCATACACGTTGCTTTCATAGCCCTGCACGGCACGTTCGGCGAGGACGGGCAGATACAGGCTATCCTGGAAGACCTCAAGATACCGTACACCGGTTCGAAAGTGAAAGCGAGCCGTCTCGGGATGGATAAGGTCGCCTCCCGCAAGCTGTTCAAGAAGGCCAGGCTGAATGTCCCCGACTGCTATGTGATAAAGAACGGTACGCGCCCAAGGAAAAAACTGAAGACCCCGCTCGTCGTGAAGCCGTCGGCGCAGGGCTCATCGGTAGGCGTATCGATAATAGACAGCCTCGACGAGCTAGAGGGCGCGATCACGGGCGCTTTCATGTTCGGGGATAAGGTCCTGCTGGAGAGTTTCGTGCCCGGCAAGGAGCTTACCGTAGGCGTGCTCGACGGCAACCCGCTGCCCGTGATCCAGGTAGTGCCTAAAAGGCGCTATTATGATGAAGTGGCGAAGTATACGGTCGGGATGACCGAATACCTCTGCCCGGCGCCCATATCGGAGCAGGAGGCGAAGCTCGCGCAGGAAGCGGGAGCGAAGGCCCATAAGGCTTTAGGGTGCGCCGGTTATTCGAGGGTCGACATGATACTCGGCGAGGACGGCAGGGTGGTCATACTCGAAGTGAACACGATCCCGGGTATGACGCAGCTGAGCCTGCTGCCGAAAGCCGCTAAAGCGGCCGGCATAGAATTCCCGGAATTATGCGAGGCGATGCTGAGATCGGCATTTGCGGCGGCAAAATAATATGGCAAGAAAAAGAAAAAACTCAAACGAGTCTGCTAAGCAGCTCAACGAATTCGTTAAGAAGAACAAGGCGGGCATCGCGGTGTTTGCGGCAGCAGCGATCGCGTTGACGATCGCCGCATTCTGGCTCAACAATTTCTTCCTTAATTCGCCTTCTTTTTCGGTCGATAAGATAGAGATAGTCAAGCCGGGAAGGGAGGGCGCCTACCGCCTGCAGAAAGATTACTTCCGGCTCGAATATCCGGTCAACATATTTACCGCCGATCCTTCGGTCCTTTCCGGCAAGATCAAGGACAGGCATCCCGAATACCAGATAGTCGTGATAACGAAATTTTTGCCCGACAGGATCGCCGCCACTATCAAGGACAGGGCGGCTGTCGCCAGGATAAAGGTCGCGAAAGTCCTTCCCATAGATTTTGACGGGGTTGTAGTTTCGGACACGGGAAGCATGGAATCCCTTCCGCTGATCACCGGCCTCGAGTCCCAGCTCGCGAATCCCAAGTCCGGCACGAAGGTCAAATCCAAACGTTTAAGCACCGCGTTGAGTATCCTGAGGCAGGTATATTCGAGGGCCGAATTCAGGGGCTCTTTCGTGGCGACGGTGGATGTCTCTTATCCGGAGAAGGCGTTCTTTGTCATCGACGGAATGGATATAGTCCTCGGGAGCGGGGATACGGGAGGAAAACTCGATGTGCTCGCGAGCGTATTCAACGACCCGAAACTCGATAAATCGAGGATAGGCTCCATAGACCTGAGGTTTACGGACCCTGTCGTTACCTTCAAACCGGAGAAGAAATGAAGAAGAAGACCCTTGCGGGCCTTGATATAAGCGAAGATTTCGTTACATGCTCCATCTGTTCGACCGACGAAAAATCAGGCGCGGTCATCCTGGGCGTCGGCACAGTCCCCTCGAGGGGGGTGGATAACGGCTCGATAACCGACCTGAGCGAGGTGACGCAATCGGTCGCCGAGGCTGTCGAGAAGGCCGAGGCGGCGGCGAAGACGAAGGTCCTCTCGCTCGTGACCAGCTGCGACGGCACGAGCCTGCGCACGTATAACACCAAAGGCAGCATCACCGTGGCCGAGAAAGAGAACGAGATAGGCCGCCGCGAGGTCGAGCGGGTCACGGAGGCAGCCAAGACCATCGCGCTTCCTTTCGACAGGGAGATAGTCCATTCGGTTACGCGCGGTTTTATCCTGGACGGCCAGGACGGCATAAAGGACCCTGCCGGGATGTTCGGGACGAGGCTTGAGGTCGACATGGAGCTTGTGACCGCCCTTATCACGAACCTTCACAACCTTAGGCGCGCCATAAATGCCGCCGGATTCGAGATACAGGATATCGTGCTTTCGGGAGTGGCTTCCGGGAACGTCCTCCTCGAGGACCTGGATAAGGACCTCGGCGCGATATTGATATATATATCCTATTCCGCGACGCATATCGTCGTATACAGCGGCGGGGAGATAAAGGCAATTGAGGTCGTGCCCTTCGGCGGCGGAGAGCTTGTCCGCGCGGCCGCGGATGCCTTCAAGATCCCGCGCGACTATGCAGAGCAGGTCATAAGGCGCGAAGTGAACCTCGACGAATCCCCGTCCGCAGAGGATGACGAAATAACCCTTAGGATAGGGGGTTCCGGAAAGACGATATCGAGGAAATCCCTGCGCGAGGCGGTAAAGCCCGCGGCGGAAGAATTGATAAGCAGGGCCGGCGAAGCGCTCAAGGGGATGCGCTCCTCGAAGGAAGCGGCGACCGGCTGCGTCGTAGCGGGGGTCCTTGCGGACCTCGGCGGTTTCCTTGAGATGTTCGAGCTTTCGTTGAGCATGCCGGTCAAGATGGGCCTCGTAAAGGGCGTTTCGGGAGAGGGGCTTAACATGGTTGAGCCCGGAAAGATCGTCTCCCTCGGCCTCGTGAAATATTGGGCGAAGGAAGGGGCAAGGAAGAAGGTCTATAAGAAATTTTTCGCGAACACTCCTTTCGGAAAAGTGGCCGACAGGATACAGGAGATCTTCAGCGAATATTTTTAAACTATATTGGGACCGTTATGATAGCAGATAATCTTAAAAGTGTCAGGGAGCGTATCCGAAAGGCGGCCGAGAAGATCGGCAGGAACGACAGGGATATAACGCTCATATGCGTCACGAAGGCTGTGGGCGCCGCGCAGATAGAGGAAGCGCTGGCGGCCGGCGTGACCGACATCGGCGAAAGCTATGTCCAGGCCGCGGAGATGAAGTACGGCGCCATCAATAACCGCGCGAAATGGCACCTGATCGGGCACCTTCAGACGAACAAGGTGAAGGAGGCCGTAAGGATATTCGATACGATTCATTCCGTAGATTCGTTCAAGCTTGCGGATGAGATCTCCCGCAGGTCGGAAGCCTTAAAAGTGCCGAAGAAGATCCTGATAGAGGTAAAGACCTCCGAGGAGGCGACCAAGTTCGGGGTAATGCCGGAACATACGCTGCAATTACTGGAGAAGATATCATCGTTGAAGTACGTAAACGTGGTAGGCCTGATGACGATGGCGCCTTTCACCGAGCATCCGGAGGAGTCCAGGCCTTATTTCCACAGGCTGAAAAAATTGTCCACGCTCATATCGGCAAAATCGATACGCAACGTCAGGATGGAATACCTCTCGATGGGAATGACGCAGGATTTTGAGGTAGCCATAGAAGAGGGCGCGAATATCTTAAGGATAGGCCATGCAATATTTGAAGCATAAGAAGATAGGCATGATCGGCCTCGGGAATATGGGCCATGCGGTCATGCGCGGGCTGGCGGGCTCATATGTCTCAGGTGCAAGTGCGAGCGCGCTTGCGGGTTACGATTGCGACATGGCGAAAGCCCGTGCCGCTGCTAAGGACGTCCGCATAAAACTCCTGGGTTCCGTCAGCGAACTCGCGCATTTTTCGGATATCGTGATAATAGCGGTAAAACCGCAGCAGTTCGCGCAGGTTGCGCCGGGACTTTCGGGCTCCTCGAAAGGGAAACTTCTCGTATCGATCGTGGCCGGCATAAGGACGCGCGATATCGAGAAGGCCGTCGGAGGAAAGGCGCGGGTCGTCAGGGTCATGCCGAACACGCCCGCCCTTGTAGGCGAGGGCATGTCAGTGATATGCGCGGGAAGGCATGCCACGCAGGCGGACCTGAAGGCCGCTATAGCCATATTTTCCAGCGTCGGAGAGACGGAGGTGTTGCCGGAGAGATATTTTGACCTCGTGACCGCCATATCCGGCAGCGGGCCGGCGTATTTCTTTTATCTTACGGAATCTCTTATAGAGGCGGCGACGGGCCTCGGGATGAAAAAGGATACGGCGCGCAAGCTCGTTTCGAGGACCGCTTTCGGCGCGGCGAAGCTTCTTATCGAGACCGGGCATGAACCCTCAGTGCTAAGGGGCCGTGTCACGTCTAAGGGCGGCACTACCGAACAGGCGATAAAGGTATTTGAGAGGGAGGGGTTCAAGCGCACGGTCCGGAACGCGGTGGCCGCCGCAGTCAAACGTTCAAGGCAATTATCAGGAGGCTAAATGTTCGCCGTTAGCAACCTCATCATACTTACCGCGAAACTGATCGAGATATTCGTGCAGATATGGTGTTTCATGATAATATTGCGCGCGTTCATAAGCTGGGTCAACCCGGACCCGTTCCATCCGCTGGTCCAGTTCCTGAACAGGATGACGGACCCGGTGCTCGCGCCTTTCAGGAAGTTCATGCCGCCTTTGGGCCCGATGGACATATCGCCGGCGATAGCGGTCATACTGATATATTCGGTACAGAAGTATTTCCTCATGCCTACCCTGATGGAACTCGCGATGAGGATGCGCTGAAAACGGAGGGATAAATGCACGAACTAAAAACAAAGATAAGTGAGACAGTAAAATTCATAAAGGAAGAGATGGGCCGCATGCCCCAGCCGGATGTCGCGATCATACTCGGGACGGGGCTCGGCAACCTCGCGGAGCAGATAAAGGACAAGAAAAGCCTCGAATACTGGAAGATACCGCATTTCCCGATGTCGACCGTGAAGAGCCATAAAGGGGATCTCGTCTTCGGGAAGATAGGCGATAAGAACGTCGTTGCCATGGAGGGCAGGTTCCACAATTACGAGGGATATACGCTTGACGAGGTGACCTATCCCGTAAGGATAGTCAAGGCGCTCGGAGCGAAGACGCTCGTCGTATCGAATGCCGCCGGCGGCATGAACCCGAAATACGATTACGGCGACCTCATGGCGATAACCGACCATATTAATTTTACGGGATCGAACCCGCTGATAGGGCCGAACGACGACTCGCTCGGGCCGCGGTTCCCGGATTTCTGCGACCTCTATGACCCGCAGCTCGTGGAGCTTGCCGGAAAGATCGCGAAGGAAGAGGGGATAAGCATGCAGAAGGGCGTGTACATAGGCGTGACAGGCCCGAACCTTGAGACGAGGGCCGAGTACAAGTTCTTCCAGGTGATCGGCGCCGACGCGGTCGGGATGTCGACGGTCCCCGAGGTGATCGTCGCGAAACACGCGGGCCTCAGGATATTCGGGATAAGCGTGATAACTGATATATGCCTGCCGGAGACGCTTAAGCCGTGCAACATAGATGAGATAATAAAGACCGCGAATGAAGCCGAACCTAAACTGACGAAACTGATCTATAAACTGATAGAGAGAATATGAACTACAAAGAGACCTTAAACCTGCCGAAGACCGATTTTCCGATGAAGGCCGACCTCCCGAAGAGGGAGCCGGAGATGCTGAAGGGCTGGGAATCCGGGGATATTTATGGGGCGATCCGCAAGGCCCGCGCCGGGAAGCCGAAGTATATTCTGCATGACGGCCCCCCGTACGCGAACGGCAATATACATATCGGGCACGCGCTGAACAAGACCCTGAAGGACATAGTGGTCAAATACAAGACGATGCGCGGATTCGACGCGCCGTATGTCCCGGGATGGGACTGCCACGGCCTGCCTGTCGAGCACGCGCTCTTCAAGGAACTGAAGATGTCGAAGGGCCAGATAGGCCAGCTCGAGTTCAGGAAGAAGGCCGCGGAGTACGCGCTTAGGTTCGTCGCTACACAGAAGGAAGAGTTCAAGCGCCTCGGTGTCTTCGGCGACTGGGCCGACCCCTACCTGACCCTGAACAACAAATATGTCGCGGGAATAGTCCGTTCGTTCGCGAAGATGGCCGAAAAAGGTTATATCTATAAGGGCGTGAAGCCCGTCAACTGGTGCCTGCGCTGCGAGACCGCGCTTGCCGAAGCCGAGGTCGAGTACGCCGACCATTCGTCGCCGTCCGTCTTCGTGAAGTTCCGCGTAAACGGACCGGGCAAGAAGTTCCTTATCATCTGGACGACAACTCCATGGACGCTGGTCGCTAATGTCGCGGTCGCGGTTCATCCGTCGCTGGATTATGTTACGGTGGATGCGGGCGGCGAACATTATGTGATCGCGAAGGACCTGCTCGATTCCGTTGCGGCCAAGGCCGGGTTCAAGGATTACAAGATACTGGCTACGGTAAAGGGCAGGGAGCTCGAGGGCCTTACATATAAGCATCCTTTTATAGAGAGGGAAGGTAAAGTAGTATTGGCCGATTATGTCTCTAACGAGGACGGTTCGGGCTGCGTACATACCGCCCCGGGCCACGGCATGGAAGATTACCTTACCGGCCAGAGATACGGGCTTCCGACTATCATGCCCGTGAACGAAAGGGGAATATTCGACGGGACCGCGGGAGAGTTCGCCGGAATGTATGTATTTAAGGCGAATGCCGCGATAACCGAAAGGTTACAGAAGGACGGCGCGCTGCTGGCCGGCGGGACGGTCTCGCATTCATACCCGCATTGCTGGAGGTGCAAGGAGCCGGTCATCTTCAGGGCGACGGTCCAGTGGTTCATAAAAGTCGACCATAACGGGCTCAGGAAGAAGACGCTGGATGATATAAAGGGCGTAAAGTGGGTCCCGCAGGTGGGAGAGAACAGGATATCGGCGATGATAGAGAGCCGCCCCGACTGGTGCCTCTCGAGGCAGAGATACTGGGGCGTCCCGATACCCGCGTTCTACTGCGAATCCTGCAAGAAGCCCGTTCTTGACGTGAAGATAATAGAAGGCATCGCGGACCTGATGGAGAAAGAAGGTTCGAACGTGTGGTTCGCTAAGCCTGTCGAAGAATTGCTTCCCTCGGGATTTACATGCCCCGAATGCAAGGCCCCTGCCGGGAAATTCAGGAAGGAAGAGGATATCCTCGATGTCTGGTTCGATTCCGGCGTAAGCCACCAGTCCGTCCTGAGGGCCAGGAAAGAACTGGATTTTCCCGCCGACCTGTACCTTGAAGGCAGCGACCAGCACCGCGGATGGTTCCAGGCGTCGGTGCTAACCTCGGTGCCGATAGAGGGCAGGCCTCCGTTCAAGAGCGTGCTGACCCACGGATTTGTCGTAGACGGCGAAGGCAGGAAGCAGTCTAAGTCGCTCGGGAACGTGATATCCCCGCAGGATATAATAAAGACGCACGGCGCGGATGTCCTGAGGATGTGGGTCGCCTCCTGCGATTATTACGAGGACATCAGGATCTCCAAGGAGATAATAGAACGCACATCGGAAGCTTACCGCAAGATAAGGAACACGGCCAGGTTCATACTCGGCAACCTATTCGATTTCGACCCGAATAAGGACCGGCTCGCGCACGGCGGCCTGCTCGAGATAGATAAGTGGGCCATATCGAAGGCCTATTCGCTGTCGCGGGAGATGGCCGGATATTATGACGCTTTCGAGTTCCACAAGGTTTTCCGCGCGCTGTACAATTTCTGCACGGTAGAACTGTCCAGTTTTTATCTTGACGTTTCAAAGGATAGATTGTATACTTATGCCCCAAACTCGAAAGAGAGACGGTCTTCACAGACCGCGATCTATGAAATAGTCTTGATGCTTTCAAAAGCGCTTGCGCCGGTCGCGCCGTTCACGGCCGACGAGATATGGCAGAAATTAAAGCGCGATGACGCGTCAGCCAGCGTCCACTCATCGTTATGGCCCGAAGCGCGCGAGGGTTATATCGACAAGCCCCTCGAAGATAAATGGGAGAGGCTTTTTGCGTTGAGGCCCCATATAATGAAGGCCATTGAGGAGAAGAGGGCAAAGGGGGTCTTCGGCGACTCCATGGAAGCATCGGTGACGCTGTATATAAAGGATGCCGGCAAGTACGGGTATCTACGCGATTTTGCGAAGGAACTGGCGGGCGTATTCCTGCTTTCCGGGTTCAAGCTTGAAGATGCGCCGGGCGGATTGCCGTCCGAAGAAGGGCTGGTCGAAGTTGAAGGCCTTGGCATTCTTGTCGAAAAGGCCGGCGGCGCAAAATGCGGCCGCTGTTGGACATATTCCGAAGAGGTCGGCAGGGACGGGGACCACCCGTCATTATGCAAACGCTGCGCGGGCGTCCTAAAAGGAGAATGATCTAAAATGATAAAATGGGATAAAGCTGAGCTGGAAAAATTCAAGGGCATGCTGCTTAAGAAGAAGGCGGAGATGCTCAAGGAGATCGGCGGCGTAGAGAAGGACTCCATAAATAAATCACAGCGCGACGCTTCCGGAGACCTGTCCGCTTATACGTTCCATATGGCGGATGTTGCGACGGATAGCTTTGACAGGGAGTTCTCTCTCGGCATCGCGATGAACGTGCAGCAGAAGATACTCTACGCCATCGAAGAAGCCCTTAAGCGCATAGAGGACAAGACCTTCGGCATCTGCCTGGAGTGCGAAAAACCGATAGCCAAGCAGAGGCTGATGGCGATGCCTTACGCGGGCCTTTGCGTCGATTGCCAGTCTAAAGAGGACCCGCAGAAAAAGATAGTCTGATGCTTCCCTTTATCGTCGCCGGGCTGGTGGTATTGATCGATCAGGCCACGAAGGCGATAGCGGCCGCTAACTTATCCTGCGGGGACTCCATTCCCGCGGCCGGGAACCTGGTCAGCTTCACCCTCGTCGAGAATACGGGCGCCGGTTTCGGGCTTTTCAGGAACCAGGTACTTATTCTAGTGTTTATCTCCATCGCCGCGATATTTTTTACCGTATATTATATGCTGAAAAAGAGGCCCGGGTATTATCTTCCTCTCGCGCTGATACTGGGAGGCGCAGCGGGCAACCTGATAGACAGGCTCCGCTTCGGCCATGTCATAGACTTCATCGACCTGCATTGGTGGCCGGTCTTTAATTTCGCCGATTCGTGCATAACCGTCGGCTCCGTAATGCTCTTCTTCGTAATATTCAGGGGGAAGGATGCATCCCGTACTGTTTGAGATAGGGCCGTTCAAGGTGTTTTCCTACGGCGCAGCGCTCGCGATCGCGTTCCTTTTGGCCGCAACGCTCGCGAGGCGCAGGGCTGTATCAGAAGGCATGGACGGCGATAAGATGCTCGACCTCTTCATCATCCTTATCATATCGGGTATCATAGGCGGCCGCCTGCTGTTCGTCCTGTTCAATATAAACGAATATCTCGCCCATCCGGGGGACATACTTAAATTGTGGGAGGGGGGCCTTGTCTGGTACGGCGGCCTCGTCGCCTCTACGGCATGCGGCATCATCTTCCTGAAGGCGAAGGGGATGCCCGTGCTGAAGACAGCGGACCTGGTCGCGCCGTATATCGCGCTGGGGCAGGCGATAGGGCGCATAGGATGTTACCTGAACGGCTGCTGCTACGGTAAATATAAGGCGATCCCGACCCAGCTTACCGAGTCGGCCGCGATGTTCATATTATTCCTCATCCTCAGGAAGCGCAGCCCTTCGAACGGCAGGACGCTGCTGCTCTACCTGATCCTCTATTCGGCGTTCAGGTTCCTCAATGAATTCCTGCGCGGCGACAATCCCGTTTTCTTCGCGGGGCTCACGGCGTCGCAGGTCATATCCATAGTTATATTCGCTTCAGCGGCCTTTTCATGGAAAATTATACATTCGAAGTAGGCCTTGAGGCCGGCCCGGTGAGGCTTGACCAGTACCTGACCTCGGTATTCCCGAGGCCGATGACCCGCTCGCACCTCAAGAAGCTGATGGAAGAAGGCCGCGTGCTGGTCGACGGCGTTCCCGCGAAGCCCCACCACAGGGTGAAGCCCGGACAAAAAGTCGAGGTCTCCTTAGAGGAGGCCGTCGCATCGAGCCTCGAAGCCGAAGAGATCGGGCTCGATATCCTGTATGAGGATGACGACATCGTCGTCGTGAACAAGCAGTCCGGGATATCGGTCCACCCGGGAGCGGGAGTCCATTCGGGGACACTCGTGAACGCGCTCCTGAGCCACTGCAAGGACCTTTCCGACCTTAATGAGGGCAGGCCCGGGCTTGTCCACCGCCTCGACAAGGACACGTCCGGAGTGATCGTCATAGCAAAGAACAACGCGAGCCATGCGGAACTGGCCAGACAGTTCAAGGCCAGGGAAGTCACGAAGAATTATCTCGCGCTTGTAAAAGGCGTCATAGAAATAGACAACGGGGTGGTAGACCTGCCAATAGGAAGGCATCCGAGCAACCGCCAGAAGATGGCGGTAAGGCATGATTCAGAGAGGTACGCTATCACCGAGTACAGGGTGATAAAAAGGTTCGAAAACTCTACATTGGTGATGCTGAACCTGAAGACCGGCAGGACGCACCAGATACGGGTCCATATGGCGTATATAGGGCACCCGGTCCTGGGCGACGAGAAGTATGGCTCTAAGGGAAAGTTCCCGAGGCAGGCCCTGCACTCATTTTACCTGAAATTAAGGCATCCCGTGTCCGGAAAAGAGATGGAATTCCGCGCGCCTGTCCCGGCCGACATGAAGGACATAATAGGACCGGACTTTAGCAATATTTTACCCTTGACAAAAGCTTTTTAATAGTGTATAAATAGTTCCAGAAGATGCCCCAGTGGGCAATGTTAAGGGTAAAAGAGGCGAAACGGAGGCTAAAATGATGATAAATCTGGCATTAAGCTTAATAATGGCTATCGCAGTTGTGATTATGGGCTTTTATTCAATGGCTTTTAGCCGCTCCGCCGCCAACTGGATATTGAGCCTTGACCGCGGATTGGCGCGCACGGATATACATGAAAAAGTATACAGGGCCGGTTTTACCGCAGTCGGCGCTTCGTTCATAATGTTCGGGATCCTTACAGTTTTTCTTGTAGTGTAAGGTATCGTCCCGAAAGAAAAATAATACTATTTACTCCTCCGCCTTATCCGGCGGGGGAGTATTTTTTTCTTGCATTCCGGGGCCGACTCTAATATAATACGCGTGGGGGTAACAATCGAGCCAAATAAAAGGAGGAACAAATGAAATCGTTCCGGCTTGTAATAATAATTTTGGTTTTGCTGTGCCTGGGACTCGGGATCTTCGCGGTAGTGTCTTTCGCGGGATTGCAGAAATCCAACACGAATCTCGTCGCAACCGAAAATTCACTGAACAGCCTGAAGGACGAGAAGGCTGCCCTCGATAAGGAATTGAGCGACCAGAAGAAGATGAAGCTGGACCTCGAATCCCAAATAGCGGATATGAAGGGCAAGGTCTCGGCTCTCCAGGATAAGGCCGAGAAGCTTGCGGCTATGTTGGCCGACGAAAAGAAGGCCAAGGAAGATGCGCTCGAGCAGGTGAGCAGCGCGTCGAGGGAATTAGAAGAGGTGAAGACGAATTGGGAGAACGAAAAGGTCTCCCGTACGTCCCTGCAGGAACAGTTCGATAAGGTGTCAAAAGAATATAACTCCTTGCAGGCACAGCTTAAGACCGTCTCCTCGGCTAACGACAGCCTGAAGAAACAGGTCGAAGAGCTCCAGGCCAAGAAGGATGTCGAGCTTGATAAGATAGTGGTCAAGCCGGGAGTGGAAGCTGAAGGCAAGGTCCTTGTAGTCAATAAGGAATTCAATTTTATCGTTGTCGCCGCCGGCAACAACAAAGGCATAAGCCCGGGTGTTGTGTTTGGCGTCTTCAGGGAAGGCAAGCTCATAGCTAAGGCCCAGGTCGAGAAGGTCTATGAGACGATGTCGGCCGCCAATATTACCGAAGGCGCAGACATCAGGGAAGGCGATATAGCGAAAGCTATGTAATTTGGGATTCTCGGTCAGGCCTTCCAAGAGGTTTGCGGGTTCCCTTATTTTGCCGGGCGACAAGTCGATCTCACACAGGGCCGTGATGGTCGCCTCGCTCGCAAGCGGTACGACTGTAATAAAAAATATACTGCGTTCGGATGATACGTTGACCACGATAGAGGCCTTAAGGGTTCTCGGCGTAGGAATAAAAGAGTCGGCGGATGAGATCGCAGTAACAGGACTGGGGCTGTCGGGTTTCAAGAAACCCGACAGCCCCGTTTTCATGCGGGATTCCGGGACCTCGATGCGCATAATGCTTGGGATACTTGCCGGGCAGCCTTTCGATACGGTGCTGACCGCGGGCAAAGGCCTCTCGAAGCGGCCGATGCGGCGCGTCACGGAGCCCCTCGGCATGATGGGCGCCAGGTTCGAGGGAAAGGACAACGCGAACTTCGCGCCTATAACCGTAAGGGGAGGAAAGCTCAAGCCTATAGATTACGTCTCTCCCGTTTCGAGCGCGCAGGTGAAGTCAGCGATACTCTTTGCCGGGCTTTACACGGGCGGCATTACGTCCGTAAGCGAGCCGCACAGGTCGAGGGACCATACCGAGCGCATGCTGAAGGCGTTCGGGGCGGATGTCTCTATCGACGGGCTGAAGGTATCTGTCAAGGGCGGCGCGCCCCTCAGGGCGCAGGAGCTGGACGTGCCGGGGGACATATCGAGCGCGGCGTTCTTCCTTCTCGGCGCGGCTATAATCAAGGGCTCATCGATAAGGCTTGATTCCGTCGGGATAAATCCCACGCGGACCGGCATAATAGATATACTAAGGGCGATGGGCGCTAATATTAAGATCGAGAATGAAAGAGAAGTTGCGTCCGAGCCTGTCGGTGATATAATAGCGGAGTACGGCGGCCTGCGCGGAGTTACGGTTGAGGGGGACCTCATACCGAGGACGATCGACGAGCTCCCGGCCGTTATGATCGCGGCGGCCTTCGCTTCGGGCACCACGGTCATAAAGGGAGCCCAGGAACTGAAGATAAAGGAGACCGACAGGATCAGCTCGATGGCCGCGAATCTCAAGAATATGGGCGCAAAATTTTCTTTAAGGGGCGACGATATTATCATCGAGGGATCGGAGAACCTGAAGGGGATAACGGCGATGAGCTTCGGCGACCACAGGACCGCGATGTCGATGCTGATCGCCGGATTGGCCGCTAAAGGCGAGACTATAGTAGACGATACCGGATGTATCGCGAAGTCTTACCCTGATTTCGTCAAGCACCTTGGGCAGCTGACATGAAGGTCCAGATTGCCGTTGACTTTTATGCGGGGGTTTGGTATCCTTTTAAGATATCAGGAGGAGGGTAATGAAGAAGCCATTCGATGTCATTAGGAGATTTTTCAACAACATCTCAGGCATGTTCTCTAATGACATGGGCATCGATCTGGGCACCGCAAGCACGCTTGTTTACGTAAAAGGCCAAGGGATAGTGCTTTGCGAGCCTTCGGTCGTCGCCATAGAGAAGGGGACTAACCATGTCCTGGCGGTCGGCGAAGAGGCGAAACGCATGTTGGGCCGCACACCCGGTTCGATCGTGGCTATAAGGCCGATGAAGGATGGAGTTATCGCAGATTTTGAGATTACCGAAGCTATGCTTCGGTATTTTATTAATAAGGTCCACAACAGGAGGGTGCTGGTCCGCCCGCGCATGGTAATAGCGATACCCTCGGGCATCACCGAGGTCGAGAAGCGCGCGGTCAAGGACTCTGCGGAGAGGGCCGGAGCCCGTGAAGTATACCTGGTGGAAGAGCCGATAGCCGCCGCGATAGGCGTCGGGCTGCCGATACAGGAGCCCGCCGGAAATATGATCATTGATATAGGCGGCGGTACGACGGAGATGGCGGTTGTATCCCTTTCGGACGTCGTCTTCTCGAAGTCGATACGCATCGGCGGCGACGAGATGGACGATGCGATAATCCAGCATCTCAGGAAGACATATAATCTCATGATCGGCGAGCGCACTGCCGAGGAGATAAAGATAAAGATCGGTTCGGCGTATCCGATGGAAGAGGAATCAACCATGGAAGTCCGCGGCCGCGACCTCGTGGCGGGATTGCCGAAGACGGTCACGATCTCATCGGAAGAGGTAAGGGAAGCCCTTGCGGAACCGACGGCAGCTATTGTGGAAGCGGTCAGGATAACCCTTGAGCGTACGCCCCCGGAACTTTCCGCGGACCTCATAGAGCGCGGGATGGTATTGGCCGGAGGCGGCGGGCTCCTGAGAGGGCTCGATAAGCTGCTTTCCGAACAGACGGGCCTGCCCGTACACATCGCCGAAGACCCGATAACCGCAGTAGCTTTGGGAACGGGAATGGCCCTTAGCGAGATAAAATACCTTAAAAAGGTTACAGTTACAACCGCCTCGAAGAGCCCTGAATCCCAGTAGAAGATGTGAGAAAATTCCAGAACAAATCACTAATCGCGATTGTCGCAGTCTCCCTTCTGATAGTCCTTCTTGTCGTATCAGAATCATTCACCAACGGGACCACCCTGACGCTTTATTCCGTACTGCAGCTTCCCACCAGGATAGCGTCGGCAATATTCCAGACCGGATATGAACTCCTGCATTTCAAGAGCATAGCCAATGAGAATTTCAGGTTAAAGAGGGACGTCGCCGCGTTGAGTTCCAGGGCCGCGGCGATGGACGAAGCCGTATCCGAGAACAGGCGGTTGAAGGGATTGCTTTCCCTGAAAGACAGGCTGGCAAAACGCTCCGTCGCGGCTAAAGTGACCGGAAGGGATTTCTCGAACTGGGGGGAGAGCCTGATAATTAACAAAGGTTCCAGGAGCGGCATAAAAGAGGAGATGGCCGTATTGGCAGCCGGTGTAGTCATCGGGAAGGTGACCGCTGTCGGCATAGGGAGTTCGCGGGTCTCGCTGATAACCGATCCCGAGATCAGGGTTTCGGTAGTGTCGCAGAGAGGCAGGGCGGGAGGCTTGATGTACGGCATCGCCCACGGCCGGTGCATAATGAAATTCATATCTAAGGAAGCGGATATTAAGGCGGGGGATACGGTGGTTACGTCGGGAGTCAGCGGGGTCTATCCCGCGGGTTTCCTTGCGGGCAGGGTGTTGGACGTCAAGATGGAGTTCAACGGGATGTACCAGTTCGCGGTGATCGAGCCCGTGATAAACGCGATGGCCGTCGAGGAGGTGCTTGCGGTAGAATGAGCTGGTTAGCTGTAGTGTCTGCGCTGACGCTGATGTCCATACTTGAGGCGGCAAGCCATAATTACATAAAGCTCCTCGGGGTAAGCCCCGAGATAATGCTTACCGGCGTGCTGTTCTTCGCGTTGAATTCAGACAGGCGTAAAGGCGCCATAGCCGGGCTTATAGCGGGCCTGCTGAAGATAACTTTCACCGGCATGCATCCGATCATCATGCTGCTTTACGGTTCGGTCGGCTTTGTCGCCGGCATGTACAAGGAAGCCCTTTACAGGAACCTGGCTTCCGCGCAGATGATCGTCGCGGCTATCGCGGTGTTCTTTACCTCGATCATATACGATATATTAATCTCGTCGAAAGGATTCCCCTATTATAAGGCGGTCCTTTTTCTTTCCGTGCCCGCGGCCGCATATACGGCCGTCCTTGCGCCGGTGGTATTCAGGGTGCTGGAGTCTATGATGCCTCCGGTGGAGCTGGATTACAGGGAGATAGTTTTCAAAAAGAAGGTATACGAAGGCCGCCGGCCCCAATAAGGATCAAATGCGCAGCAGGATATATTCAACGATCATAAATATCGCGTTCCTCGTGATACTTGCGGGCATCTTCTACCTGCAGGTGTTAAGGTGGCCGCTCTATCATACGCTCGCCAAGAATAACCATATACGGCTGATACCGTTCCCGGGATTGCGCGGGACGATATACGACCGCAACGGCCTCGCGATGGTCGACAACAGGCTCTCGTTCGATGTGGTGATAATCCCGCAGGAGGTCGAGAACACCGACAAGACCTACGACAGGCTTGCGCAGGCCCTGGGGATCTCAAGGGCGAGGATCGAATCGATAATAAGGAAGGAATCCTCGGCCCCTTTCGCGCCTATAACCATCTCGGGTGATGTGGATAAGGACCTGGCTTTCTCGCTTGAAGAACAGAAACAGAGGCTGCCGGGCGTGCTGGTCCTCCCGAGGACCATCCGCTGGTATATATACGGCGAGAGGGCTTCCCATGTAATCGGGTATCTCAGTCTTATCAACAAGAAAGAGCTCGACGACCTCGAGGACTACGGGTATTCGGTCAGCGATCTCGTCGGGCGTTCCGGGATCGAGAAGGCGTACGACAAATACCTGAAGGGCGAGGACGGCGGAATGCAGCTCGAGGTCGACGCCGCCGGCCGGCTGGTCAGGATACTGGGAAGCAAGAACCAGAAGAAGGGGCGGGACATAACCCTGACCCTCGACGCGAAATTACAGGCGTACGCGGCGGATTGCCTGGAGGGGCAGAGGGCGTCGGCGGTCTTCATGGATCCGCGCAACGGCGAGATACTGGCCATGGCGTCGTCGCCGTCATTCGACCCGAACATATTCATAGAGCCCGGCAAGAATGATGTGGCCGTGGGCTACGTCAAGTCTTCTGCAAGGCCCATGCTTAACCGCGCCATAAACGGCCAATATCCCCCGGGTTCCATATTCAAGACGGTATTGGCGTTTGCGGCCCTCGATACTAAGAAGGCGACGGTCCATACGACTTTTGTATGCCCCGGAAGATATTATCTCGGCCGTGCCGAATTCGATTGCTGGAAACTCGAAGGCCACGGGCCGCAAGACATGAGGGACGCGATAACGCATTCATGTAACGTATATTTCTATAACCTCGGGCGTAAGCTCGGACCCGATGTGATATCCGAATACGCACAAAAGGTCGGGCTGAACAAGCCGACCGGCATTGACATCGGAGGAGAGAGCGGAGGGCTCATACCGAACCCGGCCTGGAAGAAGGCGCGGCGAGGGCAAAGCTGGTATGAAGGGGAGACTGTGAATTTCTCGATAGGGCAGGGCGATGTGCTCGTGACGCCGCTGCAGATGACGGAGGTCGCGTCGATATTGGCGATGGGAGGCGCGGCGCCGCGGCCGCATATAATAAAGAAGATCGGCGAGACGACGGTGAACGTGCCGAAGCCGAGGATGGTCCCTATGTCCAAGGACACAGCCGATACGATAAAGTCCGCGATGGTAAATGCGGTATCATCGGATACGGGAACCGGACAGAGGGCGAGGGTAGAAGGCCTTAAGATAGCCGCGAAGACCGGCACCGCCGAGGCGCCTAACGGCGACCCGCATGCGTGGTTCATGGGTTTTGCTCCGGCGGATGACCCGAAGGTGGCTTTTGTCGTCATGGTGGAACACGGCGGGCACGGAGGGGTCGCGGCGGCAGATATCGCGGGCAAGATACTCAAGTTCGCGAAAGACAACACGGAATTATTAAAATGAAATATAACGTAAAGTCAAAAGGTGAATTCGATTATGGGCTCGTGCTTATCGTCGCCGTAATAGTGCTGATGGGGCTGTTCGTGATCTACAGCGCGTCATACCAGAAATACGTGCTTTCGGGGACTAACCTTTCGCTGCGGCAGCTCCAATCGGCCGTCATCGGTATCCTCGTGGCATTCGCGCTATTCAGGACCGGCTACCAGAGGATAATCGATTTCGGATATTATATATTCGGCCTGAATGTGCTCTTCCTGGTCCTGGTCCTTTTCGCCGGCGACATGCGTTACGGGGCCCGCAGGTGGATCGAGATAGGCTCTTTCGCGTTCCAGCCGTCGGAGTTCGCGAAGATAACTTTCATATTTGCCCTGGCCAAATACCTAGGAGATATAAAGGAAGGGATAGAAAAGCCGAAGGCGCTCATAGCGCCGTTCGCGATGGCGATAGTCCCGATACTGCTGATATTCAAGGAGCCCGACCTCGGAACCGCGCTCGTGTTCGTTCCGGTGCTGTTCACGATGCTGCTTATTGCCGGCGCGAGGCTCAAGTACCTGATGATCCTGATAGGCTCGGGGCTTGCGTGCGCGCCTTTCCTCTGGTTCTTCCTGAAGGAATACCAGCGTAACAGGCTCATGGTATTCATCAATCCTAACCTCGACCCTCTCGGCGCCGGGTATACGATAATCCAGTCGAAGATAGCCATCGGCTCCGGCGGCATTTTGGGGAAAGGATGGCTCGCGGGCACGCAGAACCAGCTGAATTTCCTTCCCGAGCACCATACCGACTTCATATTTTCCGTCGTGGGGGAGGAGTGGGGTTTCATAGGAAGCGCGGTCCTGTTATTCCTTTTTTACAGGCTCGTGGAGAAGGGGCTCAGGATAGCGGAGACGACGAGCGATATTTACGGCAAGACGCTTGCCTACGGGATCGTCACGGTGTTCGCGATGCATATAATAGTGAATATCGGGATGGTCTGCGGGCTGATGCCGGTCGTCGGCATACCGCTCACTTTCGTATCTTACGGAGGCTCGTTCCTGATAATGTCGATAGCGTGCATAGGGATACTCGAGAACATAAAAAATAAAAGGAAAGTATTTTGATGCCGGCCGGCGTGCTGGATGACAGCCTATTGCTCAGCGTCAGCAAACCGGCCAGGTATACGGGAGGCGAGTGGAACAGCGTAACGAAGCCGGCCGGGGACGGCGTAACATGCAGGGTCGCGTTATGCTTCCCGGACACTTACGAGGTGGGCATGAGCCACCTCGGCCTCAAGATATTATATTCCCTGCTCAATGACCGTCAGGATATCGCGTGCGAACGCGTCTTCGCGCCGTGGCACGATATGGAGAAGGTCATGCGCGATAACGGCATCCCGCTCTTCGCCCTCGAATCGAAGGGCCCGGTAAGGGATTTCGACATAGTAGGTTTTTCCCTCCAGTACGAATTATCGTATACGAATATCCTGAATATGCTGGACCTTGCCGGCATACCGTTGTTCGGCAAGGACCGCAGCGATACCGACCCGGTGATCATAGGCGGCGGCCCGTGCGCGTTCAACCCGGAACCGCTCGCCGATTTCTTCGATTGCTTCCTGATAGGCGAAGGCGAGGAGGCTGTCCCGGAGATAGCGGATGCCGTTATCGACGGAAAAAAGAGGAAGCTGGGACGGAACGACCTGCTTCGCTCGCTCGCCTCGATCGAAGGCGTTTATGTGCCCGCGTTCCCGGGCAGCGTAAGGAAGCGTATCGTTGAGGATTTCGAGAACGCGTATTATCCCCTGAAGCCGGTTGTGCCATTCATAGAGACGGTGCATGACAGGATACAGGTGGAGATCATGCGCGGATGCAGGAGGGCGTGCAACTTCTGCCAGGCATGTGCGATATACGGCCCCAACCGTTTCCGCTCCGCCGGCAGAATAATTAAATTGGCTGAGGAGATCTACAGGAATACCGGTTACGACGAGGTATCGCTGGTATCGCTCTCGTCCGGCGACCATCCGCAGATAATGGAGATAATCACGTCCCTTACCGCGGCTTTCAAGGAAAGGGCGGTCAGCGTATCTTTTCCGTCTCTAAGGGTGGAGGAGATGACGAGCCGTTTCCCCGTCGAGCTTTCATCCGGCAGGCATACCGGGCTTACGTTCGCCCCCGAGGTGGGCAGCGACAAGATGAGGAAGATAATCAACAAGAATATACCTGTCGATGCGCTGAAGGAATGCGCCTACCAGGCCTTCAAGAACAAGTGGCTCAACGTTAAGCTGTACTTCATGATAGGGCTTCCGCAGGAAGACGATTCCGACCTCGATGCGCTTGTCGGGCTGGCAAAGGAGATCTCGGAGGTCCGCAGGAAGGTGGACGGGAGGCCCGCCGACATAAACGTATCTGTATCGATATTTGTCCCGAAGCCGCATACGCGCTTTGAAAGGGAGCCTATGATACGTTTCGATGAGGCCCTCAGGAGGCAGCGCTATATCAGGGAAAAGGCCAGGGGCACGCGCATCAAATTCAGCTTTCATGATGCCCAGATGAGCTATATAGAGGCAGTATTTGCCAGGGGCGACAGGGCGCTTTCCGGGGCTATCCATTCTGCCTGGAAAAGAGGCGCAAAATTCGACAGCTGGAGGGAGCATTTTGACTTCCAAAGATGGCTGGACGCGTTCAAGGACGCATCCATCGATCCCGATGCTTATTCATTGAGGCAAAGGGGGTTAGAAGAAAAGCTGCCCTGGAAATTCATCGGACTGAGATAAATATGTTTGACACTTAATTACGTTAAGAGTATACTTTTTAATTAATCCTTTGAATTAATTAAAAAGTGGAAGGGAGATGATAGAGATGGCCGGATTTATCAAGAAGCTGTCACTGGTTCCTGCAGGCCTTCGCTACAAACTTACCGTAGCTTTTTGCCTTATGTCCTTTATCCCGCTCGCGATCTGTGTCTACCTTTTCTTCAACTATATCTTCCCGTTCCTCAACATCATAGGGGACCCTAATGTCGAGCTGAAAGACCTCTCGGCGGTCCTGGTCATCACTATAGTCATTGCGCTGCTCGGGTTCAAGATCGTTAAGGATATCGTATCGCCCATCATCGATATGGCGATAAAGGCGAAGGATATCGCGAAGGGCGACCTGTCGGGCAATATAAACGTCAGGAGCGAGGACGAGATAGGCGAACTCGGGTCGACCCTGAACGTGCTTACGCGCCGCATACGCGAGAACATGGACGAATTGAGGTCCTACGGAGAGAGGACCAAAGAGATAAACGTTGAGATAAGCAAGAAAGTCCTCGTGCTGTCGAGCCTCCTGCAGGTGAGCAGCCTGATAACCCAGGGTTCCCCGCTCGATGAGACGACAAAGATAGTTATAGACAAGATAGCCCAGCTTGCGGACGATTCGTCCGTCTTCCTGTTGCTCAGCGAGGAGAAGGAGATGCTTGCGTTAAAGGCAAGCCATGGCCTGAAGGACGAGCTTTTATCTTTCAGGCTCAAGAGGGGGGTCGGTTATCTCGGGAAGCTGATGGCCGAGGGCAAGACCGCCGTGATAGACAGGCGCTCTAAATCATCGTCGGATATGGAGGAGTTCCTGAGGGTCTTCGGCCTGAAGAACTGCGTGCTCTTCCCGGTCGTCGCGCACAGCATAGGTTTCGGGCTTCTCGGTTTCGGCAACCCCGCTACGGATTTTGAATATAAGGACGACGACGTAGAACTCATAAAACTTTTTGCGAAACAGATAGCGATAGCGGTCGAGAACGAACTGCTGACGAACAAGGCGAAGGAACTCGCGATAAAGGACGAGCTTACCGGCCTCTACAATGAAAAGTTCATCCTTAACCGCCTGGAAGAGGAGATAAGGCGCGCCGTATTGTACCAGCGCCCCTGCTCTTTCCTGTTGTTCAATATCGATGACCTCAACCTGTACAGGGATATCAACGGCGAGCTTGCGTCCGAGGAGACGATCAAGAAGATAGGCAAGGTCGTCGAATCCAATATTACCGAGGTCGACAGGGTCGGCAGGCTAACCGGCGACACATTTGCGGTCATATTGCCGGAGAAGAACAAGAAACAGGCCAATACCATAGCCGAGGCGCTCCGGCAGCGGGTGGAAGCGTTCGGCATATCGGGCGGCCAGGGCTATCCGAGGAATTTTGTCACGGTCAGCGGAGGGGTAAGCGAGAATCCGATCGACGGTGTTACAGCCGACGAATTAATAAAGAAGGCCTCGGCCGCGCTCAACGACGCGAAATCGCGCGGGAAGAATCTGGTCAACTCATAATCTTAAGGAGAGCCAATGGTAAACGTCCAGATAGAGACACTGCTGAAACTTATGGTCCAAAAGGGGGCATCGGACCTCCATATATCATATTCCTCCCCGCCGCAGCTCAGGATAGATGAAAAGCTTGTCGCAACGGAATTTGCGGTCCTGGCCGCCGAAGACACTAAGAGGCTCGCTTACAGCATGCTCAAGCCGCAGCAGATCGAGAAGTTCGAGCGCGAGCTCGAGCTTGACGTCTCGTTCGGCATCGAGGGCCTCGGGCGTTTCAGGGTCAATGTTTTCGTGCAGAGGGGTTATGTCGGCGCGGCCGTCAGGCTGCTGCCGCTGCATATCATGAGCTTTGAGGAATGCGGGCTGCCCCTCAGCGTAGCGGAAGACCTGTGCAAGAGGCCCAAGGGGCTTGTGCTTGTGACCGGGGCGACCGGAAGCGGCAAGTCGACGACGCTGGCCTCCATGGTGGATAAGATCAATTCCGAGAGGAATTGCCATATAGTGATCATCGAAGACCCAATAGAATACGCGCATAAGAACAAGAAGGCCCTCGTGGACCAACGCGAGGTCGGCAGCGACACGCAATCCTTCGCGCAGTCATTGAAACACGTCTTGAGGCAGGATCCCAACGTTATACTTATCGGTGAGATGAGAGACCTCGAGACTATCGAGGCGGCGCTGGATATAGCCGAGACCGGGCATCTCGTATTCTCGACACTGCATACGTCCGACGCCGTGCAGACGATAAACAGGGTCATCGACGTCTTCCCGGCGCACCAGCAGCAGCAGGTAAGGGTCCAGCTTTCGTTCGTCCTTCTTGGGATCATGGCTCAGCAGCTTATCCCGAAGGCCTCCGGCCACGGAAGGGTGCTGGCAACCGAGGTTTTGATAGCTACGCCCGCCGTAAGGAGCCTCATACGCGAAGCCAAGACACACCAGCTTTATTCCGTGATTCAGACGAGCCAGAAGGAAGGCATGAGGACGATGAACCAGACCCTTTTCGAGCTCTATTCGAAGAAGATGATTTCCTATGAAGACGCAATACTGCGCAGCACGGATCCGGACGACCTTGACAGGCTTTTTAGGAAATAGGGGAATATGGCTTCAGCCAGACGCGTTATAACGAAGACGATAGGACAGCTGCTCCTGGAGAAGGGAGTCATAAAGCAGGCCCAATTGGACGAGGCGCTTAAGGTCCAGAAGGAGAAGGGCGGGCTCCTGGGGCAGATACTGGCCGGGCTCGGATACGTGACGGAAGAGCAGATCGCCCAGGCGATAACGGTCCAGTACGGTTTCCCGTACCTGCCTCTGTCGAATTACGATATGGATGAGGCGGCGATAAAGATGGTGCCGGAGAACGTCGCGCGCCAGTATTGCCTGATACCCATAGACAAGATCGGCAACACCGTGACGATAGCTATGGCCGACCCGCTTAACACGCAGGCCATAGAGGATATCGAGCTCGTGACGGGCTGTTCCATACAGATATTCGTATCCACCGCGACGGATATAAAGCAGTGCATAGATAAGTTTTACAAAAAATAGGAGAGCCTGACAGCTTATGCCATCGGGAATAAAAGAACGGCTAAGCGAGATACTCATAAAGAAAGGCACCATTTCGGAGGAGAAACTTAATCAGGCCCTCCAGGTCCAGAAGGATAAAGGCGGTTCCTTGGGGGACATCCTCGTCTCCCAGGGCGTCATAAACCAAAGGGACCTGCTGGCGATCTTAAGCCAGGAACTCGGCATCCCGCCCATATCCCTGTCAAAATACAAGATAGACCCCGAAATATCCAAGTTCATACCCAAGAAGATAGCCGTCAACTACCAGATAATGCCGGTCTCGAAGATGGGCAATGTCCTTACCGTCGCGATGTCCGACCCGCTCAATGTGTTCGCGCTCGATGACATAAAGAACGTGACCGGCATGGATATAAGCCCCATCATAACCACCGCCGATGACGTGAAGGCCGCGATAGAGCAGCATTACGGAAGCGCGGCCACCTCTACGATAGAAGACCTCGTTAAAGAGACGAATATAGAGCTTATCTCGACGAAGAAAGACGAAGACGCGTCTTATGACATGAAGGATGCGATCGATACCCCGGTCGTCAAACTTACGGGCGCCGTCGTCATGGATGCCACCAAAGCCAGGGCGAGCGATATCCTGATAGAGCCGATGGAAGACAGGCTGCGCATAAGGTATAAGATAGACGGGACCTTCAGGGAAGCGCAGTCGCTGCCGAGGACGATACAATCGGCCATGATATCGAGGATAAAGGTCATGTCGAACCTGAACATCGCCGAGCGCCGCCTCCCGCAGGACGGAAGGTTCAAGATAAGGATACAGGACAGGGAGGTCGACTTCAGGGTCTCGACCGTTCCCACCGCTTTCGGCGAGAAGGTCGCGCTGAGGATCCTCGATAAGTCGCAGGCTATGCTCGATGTCGACAAGCTGGGTTTCGAGAAGGAGCCGCTTGAAGTCCTCAAGAAAGCCGCAAAGCGCCCCCACGGCATGATCCTCGTGTGCGGGCCTGCCGGTTCCGGAAAGACGACCACGCTCTACTCGGTGATCAAGAACATAGACGCGCCGGAGAAGAATTTCGTTACCGTAGAAGACCCCGTCGAGTACCTTTTGCCGGGCATCAACCAGGTGAATATAAACGCGAATATTGGACTCACATATGCCGCATGCCTGCGGTCCATATTGCGCCAGGATCCGAATGTCATAATGGTCGGGGAGATCAGGGACCTTGAGACCGTCGATATCGCGATCAAGGCCGCCCTGACGGGCCACCTCGTATTGAGCACGCTGCATACGAACACCGCCACCGGCGTCATCATGAGGCTCGTCAACATGGGGGTCGAGCCGTTCCTTATCAGCTCATCGGTGGTGATGGTCGGGGCGCAGAGGCTTATCAGGAAAGTATGCCCGCGCTGCAAGGAATCATACGATATACCCAAACCGATACTCGAGAAGCTTAAGATAAAAGTGCCCTCGGCGGACATAAAATTCTACAGGGGCAGGGGCTGCGAATATTGTTATAAGACCGGATTCAGGGGCAGGATAGGCCTGATGGAAGCGGTGGCTATCAACTCCGAACTGAGGGACCTTATAGCCAAAAGGGCGCACGAGACGCAGATATATGAGGCGGCGCGCCGCGCCGGGCTGGTAACGTTGAGGGAATCCGGGCTAAGGAAGGTATTCGAGGGTTCGACTACGCTCGAAGAGGTCGTTCGGGTCACGCTGGGCGAACAGGACTGATGATATGGCAAAGAGCCTAAGGGATAAAATAGCGGATGTGCTTGTAAGCAAGGGCTTCATATCCAAGGAAAAGCTGGACGAGGCGATAAAGGCGCAGCACGAAAGGGGCGGCAACCTCAGCAAGATCCTTGTGGAGAAAGGCCTGGTTAACGAGAACGAGCTGCTTTCGGTCTTCAGCCAGGAGTTCGGGATAACCCCGATAAACCTTTCGAAGTATAAGATAGACAAGGAGATAATTTCGCTCGTGCCGGAAAAGGTCTCCCGGCTTTACCACGTCATACCGGTATCCAAGATAGGCAGCCGCATGACGGTCGCGATGTCGGACCCGCTCGATATCTTCGCGCTCGATGACCTGAAGATCCTGACCAAGTACGAGATAGACCCCGTGCTTGCCACCGATAAGGACATCAAGGAAGCGATAGCGACGTATTACGGCGAAGAGATGCTCTCGATAAACAAGATAATGCAGGACGTGGGTTCCGATGACATCGAGGTAATGTCCGACAACGGGGACGAGGAGAGATACGACGTATCCTCGCTGGCCATAGAGAGCCAGAAGGCCCCGATACTGAAGATGGTCGATGTCATAGTGAGCGAAGCGTTGAAGCGCAGGGCTTCGGATATCCATATAGAACCGCTCGAGAAAGATATGCGCATACGCTACAGGATAGACGGCGCGCTTACCGAGTTCCTGCACCTTCCGAAATCAAACCAGGCCGCGGTCCTGACGAGGGTGAAGATCATGTCCGACATGGATATCACGGAATGGCGGCTACCGCAGGACGGAAGGTTCAAGGTCAGGATGGACGAGCGCGAGATAGATTT
Source organism: Candidatus Omnitrophota bacterium (assembly GCA_041653555.1). Classification (GTDB taxonomy): domain Bacteria; phylum Omnitrophota; class Gorgyraeia; order Pluralincolimonadales; family Pluralincolimonadaceae; genus UBA6215. The sequence goes on along the minus strand of JBAZFE010000001.1, from coordinate 352 downwards.
CAGGGTCTCGACGTTGCCGCTGGTCCACGGCGAAAAGGTGGTCTGCCGGGTCCTCGACAAGCAGAGCATAAAGGTTTCGCCGGAGAAGCTCGGGTTCCTGCCCAAGACGCTCGAGGAGCTCAGGGAGGCCATCTCGAAGCCTTACGGAATGTTCCTTGTCACAGGGCCCACCGGAAGCGGCAAGTCGACGACGCTTTATTCGATATTGAACATACTCAACACCCCCGAGAAGAACATCGTCACGATAGAGGACCCGATCGAATACGAACTTATGGGCATAACGCAGGTCCAGGTCAAGTCCGAGATAGGGCTGACCTTCGCGAACGGCCTGCGCGCTTTCCTTCGCCAGGCG